>JAKSSN010000159.1 GCA_024403095.1 Oscillospiraceae bacterium | reverse complement strand
CTATTGCCGCCGGGGCCGCCAAAACTGTCCTGTCCGCCAAATCCGCCGCGGTCTCCGCGGCCGCCCATCATCTGCTCAGGAATGCTGTTCACAGCCGTGCCGTTGATGATAATGGTTCCCCCGTTATACACGCTGCCCCTGTCCGCATCAAAGGTGGAGCTGCCGCTCAGGTCAAGGGTGCCGCCATTTACGGTAATGGTGCCGTTGGAATCCAGGCAGTCGGTGTCGCCGGGGCCGGCGGCAACGGTGATCTCGCCGCCGTTGATCTCGATGGCGGGGTCACAATCGGGGCTCTTTCGGGCGGCGTTGATGCCGTCGTCACTGGCAGTGATGCGGATAACACCGCCATTGATCTGCACACTGGTTGCTTCCATGCCTTCCGCGGCCGTGATGCTGAATTCGCCGCCCTCCACCACCAGGGTGGTGGTCGCCTGAATGCCGTCGTCCTTGGCGGTGATGGTAAAAGAACCATCCCGGATCACTATGGAGCCTTCCAGGTCATCATTTTTGCAGTGGAAGGCATCCCGCTCGGTCTGGATGATGAATTCGCCCTGGTCAATGGCAATGGAGTCGTTGGCCTCCACGGCGTGTTTGGCGCTGGTGATGCGGTAGCTGCCGCCGTTGATCTTCAGGTCATCCTTGCAGGAGATGCCGTTGCCGGCATCAGAACGGATGGTAAGGGAGCCGGTGCCCTTCAGGGTCAGGTCCGTTTTGGAAAAGATCACGGCATCGGTGTTCGTATCGCCGTCGGGAACAAATGGCCCGCTGACGGCAAGGCTGTTTTCGCCCTGGGCGGTGACAACGCACTTGTCCACAGACTTTACATAGATCACGGGGAAATCCTGGTTCGTGATGGCAGCGCCGTTCAGCACAAGCTGAACCTTGTCTTCTTTTTCGGCCTCTACCACAAGGGTAAAATTGTTTGCCTCCCCGCTGAGCACATAGGTGCCGGCGGAACGGATGGTATACTCCCCGTTATCCTTGGCGGTAATAGCAGTGGCGCCGGAAAGTTCGGAGCTGGGATCCGGGGCCGGGTCGCTGAGCTGCGGCTGTGCATCTGCCGCGCAGCCGGCGGTGGTGATGGAGCAGACGGCAGCCAGCGCCGCCAGAAATGCGATGAATCGTTTCATGGTATGTTCTTCCTGTTGAATGTTTATTTCCCCCGCTGCCGCCCATAACAAAAGGCGGCAAAGTGCATGCTCTCTTCTTCGGGTCTGTTATACCACAGGGGGCTGAAAACAGGCTGAACAACGGGTACTTTGCTGCCGGCTGTATGACCCCTGCATTACAGCCTAGAAAGTGCTGTGGCCTAACCGTTTGGTCGAAGGGACCACAACAAAACGTCTGCCTCATTTGAAGCAGACGTTTTGTTTTAAGACTACACCTTTTTTAAAGATTACATACCGCATATAACGGAATATTAACCATCCATCCCTGGTCGCAATATCTCAGCAGTGATAATCTCACTGCCTTTTCAGAGTGATATTTTTCTGAGAAAGCCTTAAGACTTTGCGACCGGATATTCGTTTCCGCTTTCACTTCAATCGGAATAATCTGCATTTTCTTTTGTATCAGAAAATCCTGTTCAAAGTTTGCTTTTTCCGTCCCAAAATAAAATGGCGTATAGGCTGTATCTGCTATTAGTTGCTGCAGTACATATTGTTCTGTAAGCGCACCTTTGAATTCAACAAATATCTCATTGCCTTCCAGAATCGACTCGGGATCAAGACCGCTTAAAGCACCCAAAAGTCCTACATCCAACAGAAACAGTTTGTATGCACTGAAATCTTTATACGCAGCCAGAGGAACATGCGGCTCATTTACCTTATGCACTTTGTGTATTAGACCGCTGTCGGAAAGCCACTGAATTGCTGTTTCAAATTCACCGCTTCTGGCCCCTTTTTTGATCTGCCCAAAGAAAAATTTACGGTTTTCTTTGGCCAACTGAATGGGAACAGATTCCCACACCATATTGATTCGCGGAAGCTCCCGCGCTCCGGCATGTTTTCCAAAATCGCCGCGGTACTGTGTCAGGATCGCATCCTGTATTCCTCGAACGCCGGCATAATCTTTGGTGTCGGCAAAATAGGATACCACTTCCGGCATACCGCCAACATAGTAATAATTTTTCAGCCACATGGTATATCGGTCGGCAAATGCATCAATAACGCTATAATCTTCTGTTTCCAGCGCAGATACCAGTGCTTCTTCATCCATGGCACATAAAAATTCACGAAAGCTCATGGGATATAGATTCAGCAGATCAACTTTCCCAACCGGATAGGAAACACCTCCATGAAGCGCAACACCAAGCAGTGAACCCGCTGCCATCACATGGTATTCAGGGGCATCTTCACAGAAGTACTTTAAAGCCTCCAGCGCTTTGGGGGCATTCTGTATTTCATCAAGAATAATCAGCGTATCACGAGGCGTGATCACTGTACCAGCCTCGATATTAAAGGACATCAGAATCCTCTTTATGTCGTAATCCATTTCAAATACTTCTGCCATGCGCCTGTTATTGTAGAATGAAATATACGCAACCTTTGCATACTCTCTGCTGCCGAACTCTTTCATAAGCCAGGTCTTGCCCACCTGTCTGGCACCCATGATAATCAAAGGTTTTCTGTTCGGCTTTTCTTTCCAGTTTTTCAGTTTTTCCATAGCATAACGCTTCATTTTCCAAGCCTCCATTCGTGCCAACACTTTTTCGCACCTGATTTGCGTCTATATTAACACTTTTTCGCACCTGATTCCACAGTAATATTACATTTTTTCGCACCTGGCTTTGACTGGTTGTACCAGTCAAGAAAAGTGGACACAAAAAATATAATTTTTCAGATTGTTTTTTCAAAAGTGGACACCAGCCACTTTTTTACGGAAACAGGTTTTTCAAAAGCAGACACTCCTGCTTAATTTTTGCCATTTTGTGTCCATAAAGTAGGGGGGACATTTCGTTGCCCCGAATACTTTATGGGAGGCAAGACATATGGCAGCAGAAAAGAAAAAGAGCAGCAGGAAAAAGGCCTGTTGCAATCCGCTGGAGCTGTGGTTCCCGGGGCACCCGAAGCTTTTGGAGCTGCGCCGGCACCCTTACGGCGACCTGGCCGTCCTCACGCTGGGGGACCTTTACCGCCTGGCGGTATGCCGGGGACCCATCCTGATGCTGGAGGGAAAGCCCGTGACCGCCAGGGCACTGGCCCTGCACACCGGACGCCTGCCCGAACGGGAGGAGAACGCTTTTCGCGCGCTGGAGGAAACGGGCCTGATTCACCGGGATGAACAGGGGCACTGGTTCCTGCACTGTTTGGGGCCCGAAACACGGAAGAAGAAGCCCCGCCCCACGTATATCCAGGACCTGTTCCCGGAGCACCCCAAGGTGCTGGCGCTGCAGGAAATGCCCTGGGCTCCCCTGCTGCTGGAAACGCTGGGCGACCTGTATTACCTGGCAAAGACCCGCGGCCCGGTGCTCACCTGGCGGGGCGAACCCTTTACCCCGCAGCGCCTGGCGGAGCTGCGCCGCCGCTCGCCGGAATGGATGAGCTATGTGTTCACCCTGCTGGAGGAGCAGGGGCTGATCTTCCAGGACGGGCAGGGGCAC
>JAKSSN010000158.1 GCA_024403095.1 Oscillospiraceae bacterium | reverse complement strand
AGAAAGCGGCGCTGTCGGAGCCGGGGCGGCATGCCTCGGGGCCTTGGGCACCGTAGCCTTCCAGCTGGGTCACAACCAGCTTGGGGAACTTGGCATGCAGGGTTGCATAGTCAAGGCCCATACGCTCCAGAGCTTCGGTGCGGTTGTTGGTAAGGAATACATCAGCATTTTCCAGCAGCTTATAAAAGACCTCGCGGCCTTCTTCGCTCTTCAGATCAATGCTCAGGCCCTGCTTGTTTGCGTTCAGGTTATCGAAGATGGGGTTGCAGAGCTCGTCGATGGGGGCGCCGATCCCGGCTGCCCATTTGCGCATGGGGTCGCCGCCGCGGGCGTCTTCCACTTTAATTACTTCAGCACCAAAGTCAGCCATCATACGGCCGGCACATGCAGAAGCAACCATAACCGACTGCTCAATTACCTTAATACCTTCCAGGGGTTTCATTGCGGACATGGGGCATTCTCCTTGCTCGATTAAAATTTTAAATACAATCAGTCAAAACGGACACGGCCATAGTCGATGATGGACTTGCCGTCGTTATTCACCATGCGGAACAGAGCTTCGTGCTCGCCGTTCTTCCAGATCTGCATCTCGAACTCGTCGCCGGGGAAGGCGGGAGAACGGAACTGGTTTTCAATGCTGCGGATGCGCTCGGGCTCGCCGGGAACCAGTTCGTTTACCAGGATGCGGGCGGCAAAGCCAAGGCTGCAGAGGCCGTGCAGCAGAGGACGGGGGAAGCCGGACTTCTGGGCAAATTCGGGGTCGACATGCAGGGGCAGGGTATCGCCGGTGAGGCGGTAGAGAACGGCTGCATTTTCGGGGAAGGAAGCGCGCACCTTAACGGGGGCTTCTTCGGCCGGCATTACGATATCGGTCTTGGGCACGGGATGGCCGCCAAAGCCGCCGTCCTGGGGCTTGAGGAAACCGATGGTATTGGTAAAGACTGCTTCGCCAGCGGCGTCGCGGCCGGTAACATTCATAACAATAACTGCGCCACGGCCTTCACCGCGGTCACATACGTCTACGATCTCTTTTTCAATCGTAAGTTCGCCTTCGGGGGCGATGGGCTTGTGGATGGTGAGCACATGGGTCATGTGCACGGTTGCCTTGGACTTAATACCCTCGATCAGGTTAACGGGGGAGTAAGGCATTTCGTGGTAAGGTACGTAGCCAAAGGTGCCGGCTACGGGAACAACGCCAAAGGTGGGGATCACCTTGAGCTTCTTTTCATAAACATATTCCAGCTCGTTGGTCTGAGCGCCAACGCTGATGTTGTAAAGGGCGGTATCACGCCAGGTGTAGTGAAAGGGTTCGCTGATTTTCAGGCCAATTGCATTCTCGTCAAGCATGGTAAATATCTCCTGTTTGTTAATTAGAAAAGCCTGCCCGCCAATGGCGAGCAGGCTCAAATAGCTTATTTCACATCTGCCCGCGGAAACAGATGTAACTATTTAGGTTGGTTTCGACTACGATATTAGTAGTAGAAGCCGAGGCTGATCAGAACTGCTGCGAAGCAAGCCATCACGATGGGCAGAACAACAGACAGAATGAAGCTGTTGATGTAAGCCTGCTTGTGAGTGAGCTTGGTGGTGGACAGCATGGTGATGATGCCAGCGCAGTGAGGCAGAGTGTCCAGACCGATGGAGGACATTGCAACCAGACGGTGCAGCTGAGGACCGGGGATACCGGTGGAGATGAACATCTCGGAGAAGTTCTGCAGAGCGATGTTTTCACCGGAGGATGCAGAACCGCAGATACCGGAGCAGATGTTGGTGATCAGAACGATGGTGAATGCGTTAACACCAATGCTGTACAGACCGTTAACAATGTTGGTAAAGCCAGGAACAGCACCTACAACGCCGCCGAAACCGGAAGCGCAGCAAACGGTGATCAGAGGCATGATAGCCATGGGGATAGCACCAGCGAACATAGCCTTGATGTCCATGGGCTTCTTCTCGATGATGGAGAAGAGAACGTAGCCAACAAGAATACCGGAGCACAGAGCGATGGGAGCGGACTTCTTCAGAACGTTCAGAACAACGATAACAACGATCATGGGAAGCAGGCAAGCCCACAGAGGCTTCTCGTTCTCAACAGTCGGCTCAACCAGCTTTTCCTTGCTGATCTCAGTACCGGTGGGGAGGAAGCCCTCACCGCGCTTGTTAGTGCGGTTGACCTGGAAGAAGATGTAGCCAGCACCAAGTGCGAAGGTGATGATTGCGGAGATGATACCAAGAGCAGGAGCTGCCATGGTGTCGGTTCCGAAGTAAGTCATGGGGATCAGGTTCTGCATCTGGGGAGAGCCAGGCAGCATACCAATGGTAACGGTGGAGGAGCCCAGGGAGGAGCAGGAGTACAGCCACCAGGGAACGTCCATCTCTTTGAACAGTGCGCGAGCCAGTGCAACAACGATGAACACTGCTACGAACACGTTAACGCCGCCGTAAGTGAGGATCAGCTGAATGAAAGGAATGCTCATAACAGCCATGAACTTAGCGGTGAGGGGGTTCTTTGCCTTGCGGGCAATGCGTGCTACCTTAACAGCAATGGAAGCAGCGGCTGCGGAGTCGCCCATAACCTTTGCGAACAGAGCACTGAACAGGAAGATCTGGAAGTAGCCGGACAGGAAGCCGGAAACTTTGGGCATAAATGCGGAGGTGAGTGCATCGAACGGATTCATGCCACCGAAGATAGCAACGATAGCAGCACCGATGATGGAAGCGAAAATGGTGTTGTAGCCCTTGTAGGCAAGCCAGATAAAGACTGCAAGACCGATCAGAATACCAAGAATACTTACCATTTTGGAATCCCTTTCTCTTATTAATTTTTATCCTTGATTTACAGGCCCGCCTGAGCTATCCCGCCAATAGCGCAGAATGAGCATGTTTTTCAAAGTGTTTAAAGCTTAACAAATTATTCACAGAATTAACAGTCTATTCATCACAAAAAAATTATTGATATTTTTTTGATTATATGGTTAAAATATCCATAACCTGAGAATGGACTGAAAAATGATATTTAGCATTCCGACCCGCTGTATTAACACAAAATATAGGGATTTGTGCGAAAAAGACTCCTTAAGCGGGCAAAATTGTGTGGTTTTTTTAACTAATCTGCCTGCTTTTTGGCAGATCCGGGATTTGGGAGACAAATTATGACCATTACCAAAGCCATGCTGTTGGATATTCTGAACAGCAAATTAAATGAGTGTATTGCAAAGGAAGCGCCGCTTCACATTGCCCACACCGCCTTCCTTACCGCGGCGCAGGGCACTGTGCTGCAGGAAGAGGTGCTGTATCTGCTGCCGCCGGAACGGCTGGGGCAGGTGAAGAGCCTGCAGGCGGGCTCTGCCTATGTGTTCACGGTGTGCTCGGCGCGGGAGGCGGAGGCTTTTTCCAAAGCGCATGAAGTGAATCTTCTTTATATTACAGGGGCGGAAGATTTTTACTCGGTGGTGAACCGCATCAACGCGGGCATCGAGCGGCTGTACCGCTGGGAGCGGCAGCTGCTGGAGCTTACCCTTTCGGGCAAGAGTATTCAGCAGCTTGCGGAGCATGGGGCCGAGATCTTTGGCGAAAACCCCGTGGTGGTGGGCAGCTCCTCTT
>JAKSSN010000157.1 GCA_024403095.1 Oscillospiraceae bacterium | reverse complement strand
GGAAAATTGCGCAGGACCTATGGCGGCGCAGTATACCCCGATGCATTCAATCGGGATGTTCCTCTTTCCCTGCGTGCTCAGGCCCATGTTGAAGAAAAGAAAAGAATAGCCGAAAAAGCGGTTTCTCTTGTTGCCGAGGGCAGCACCGGATGTCTTGACGCTTCTTCCACGGTATCCGCTCTTGTTCCGTTTCTCAGCCGTTTTAACGACCTTACTGTTATAACAAACGGTCCTATGACCTCACTTGCCCTCGGCTCAATCGGAGTTAAGACCTATTGTACTGGCGGAATTCTGATGAAGGATACTTCCGCTTATGCGGGGGAGATGGCCGCACAGTTTTTTTCCCGATTTAATGCAGATATTTTCTTCTTCTCTTGCCGCGGAGTAAATGATGCGGGCATGCTGTGTGACACTTCCATAGAAGAGGCATCACTCCGCAGCATGGTAATGCGCTATGCCAGGAAGAGTGTTTTTCTGTGTGACAGCAGCAAGTTCAGCCATTCCTACCGCAGCAATATTTGCCACCTGAGTGATGTGGACCTTGTGGTAAGTGAAACTAAGCAGATTCCCGAGATTTGCACTCTGCATCATGCAAGATATTTATGAACTGTCAATCATTTGAATAATTGTTTCAAAAAATCACCCGAAAACAGTTGTTTTCGGGTGATTATATTTTTAGTACCGGTATGGTTTTCCTGCGTTCAGGCAAACACAGCCGCAAGCACAGGCAGCAGTACCACGCATGCCAGCAGGAACACCAGGTCCTTTGCATGCACCTTTACGGGGGCATAGCAGCTGCGGGGGGCGCTGCCATCGAAGCCCTTGCTTTCCATGGCAATTGCCAGCTCCTCTGACCAGCGAATGCTCTTTACCAGCAAGGGGCGCAGCAGTTTGGGCGAAAAAGGCATCACCTTAAGCCCGCGAGCAGCAAAGGCAAGCCTTGTGCGCTTATACTCCAGCAGCATCTGCGGCACGATTCCCCAGGCGGCAAGCAGCCCGTAGGCAAACACCGGCGGCAGGTGGAACTGCTGGCGGAAGGACTGAATCAGATAGATGCGGTCCGTGGTAAGCGTGAACAGAAAGCCGACGCCGGCATACGCCAGCACGCGGCTGGCCTGGGCAAGGCCGTTCCAGATTCTGGAATCGCTCACCAGAAAATCTGCCGCGATCACCGGCATGGATGCGTCCGCGGAAAATCGGTATCCGGTGAAAAACATGCCAATGGCCAGCAGCGCGATGGGAACCATCCAGGCAGCAAGTGTTCTTACCCGCACGCCGTTTGTGAGGATCAGCACAACGGCCACGGCAAACACCGCAAGGTTCAGAACCGGGTTAAAGCGCCATGCCAGCACAAAGGTAACGGCCAGCAGGCCCAGGAACTTACAGGCAGGGTTCAGTGCACGCACAGAGTGTTCCTCCCTTCATTTCCCAAACTTCGTCGGCATAGTCGGCAGCAAGGCAGCGGTCATGGGTGGAGAAGACCAGTGCCACATGTTTTTCTCTTGCCTGGCGGCACAGGGAATTCATAATGGCCATGGTGTTGCCGCGGTCCTGCGCATAGGTAGGTTCGTCGCAGATCAGCACACGGCAGGGATAGGCCATCAGCGCGGCTACGCCAAGCCGGCGCTGCTGCCCCTGAGAGAGCATATAGGCAGAAATATCGCGGTAGCGCCAGAGCTTGATGCTTCGCAGGATCTGCTCGGCCTTCTCTGCCGCGCTGCCGTCGGCGGGCAGGCCCGTCATGATCTCTTGCAGCACCGTGTCTGCCACAAACTGGTCCTGCGGGTTCTGGGTGACAAAGCCCAGTTTGCCCAGGTCCTTTTTTCCGCCGGGCTTATAGGCATGGCCCTCAAGGCTGATGGTGCCGCTGTAACGATAAAGGCCGGATAGTGCGCCGAACAGGCTGCTCTTTCCGCAGCCGCTCTCGCCCAGCACGGCATAGATATGCCCGGGCTGAAAAGCAATGCTGATATTGGAAAGGATCTGTTTGCTGCCATGCTGCAGCGAAAGGCCGGAGATGCTCAGCACCGGCTCCGCCGTTTGATCTTCGGGGCTGAGGGGCGGAACCTCCGGCGAATAATGCAGCTCTGCTTCCACCGGCTTTGGCTCGCCCAAGAGGCCGTTTTCCATCACGCGCACCTCGTCGGCCACGCCGCACCAGTATTCCAGGCGGTGGTCCACGGCAAGGATGCCGCAGCCGCAGCTTTCGTGCAGCTGGCGGAGCTTGGCAGCAATTGCTTTGGCGGAGGCGGTATCGATGTTGGCAAAGGGCTCATCCAGCAGCAGCCACCGGGGCTTCAGCAGGGCAAGGCAGGCTAGCATCACCTTTTGGCGCTCGCCGCCGGAAAGCGACTGCAGCGTGCGGTTTTTCAGGTGGCTGATCTCGCAGAAGGCCAGCGCCTCTTCAATGCGCGGCTCCATTTCCTGCGGCGCAATGTTCCGGTTTTCCAGGCAGAATACCAGCTCGTTCCACACCGTGTCCATGCAGAACTGCAGTTCCGGGTTCTGGAACATCATGCCCACCAGCTTTGCCCGCTCCGGGGCAGCAAGGCTGCCGGCAGCGGTGCCGTCGATCTCGGCGGAGCCTTCCTTCAGAAAGCCTGCATGGTGGGGGTAGATCCCGGCTGCAAGATACAGCAGGGTGCTTTTGCCGCAGCCCGAAGCGCCGGTAAGCACCGTGATGCGGCTGCTGTTGAACTCAGCCGAAAGGTGCTCCAGCGTGGGCTTGCGGTCTTCAAAATAAGTAAAGGTTATGTTCTGGAGCGAAAGAATGCTCATAACACTGCTTTCTCAGTCAAAATACTCGTTGGTGTACTCTCTGGGGGTGCGCTCGCGGATGATGCCCACCTTCACCAGAAAATCTGCCATGGGGTCCCAGCGCTCGGCTGCGATCTTGCCCCAGTGGCCTTCTGCATCCAGCAGGATGGGGGCCAGGTGCTTCTGGCTGTGGATCAGCAGTTCGTCGCTCACATCTGCCGGCAGCATATCTCGCACTTCCAGTACGCACTCTTCGGGATGTGCGGCAACCTCCTGGTAGGCGCGGTCCAGCGTGTGCAGGAAGCGGCGCACGGCATCGGGCTTTTCCTTCAGAGTTTCGTCGGAGGCAAACATGGCAGGTGCGCAGAAATTGAACACCGGGTCGATATCACCAAGGTTAAAGTAATTGATCTCGCGGCCGGCCTCTTTCAGCACTTCGTTTTCCCAGTTTTCATACACCCAGGTTGCGTCTGCGATGGGGCCAAGGGTCGCCACGATGTCGCCCACGTCAAGGTTCACCAGGTTCACCTTGCTGTAATCGCCGCCGTCCTTGTTCACAAGGTAGCTCATGGATTTGTGGAACCAGTCGGGTGTCCAGTGGGTCAGGCGCTTGCCCACCAGGTCTCTGGGGCGGGTGATGCCGGATTCCTTCAGGGACACAATGCCGGAATCGCACTTCTGCGTCATAACAGCAACGGCCGTCATGGCAAGGCCGCGGTTGCGTGCCTCCAGCATAGCGATCTCGGGGCCGCAGCAGAAGTCTGCCCCGTGCAGTTCCAGCTCGCCGTGCACTTCGCCAAAGATCTCCACATCAAGGTCCGCCTCGGCAAACCAGCCGCGCTTCTGAGCCAGCAGATAGCCGGTGTGGTTGGTGTTGG
>JAKSSN010000156.1 GCA_024403095.1 Oscillospiraceae bacterium | reverse complement strand
GAGTTCCCGCAATTTCTCGGAGAGTTTCATGTTTTCGCTGTAATCCACCTGCACAGTTACAACACTGGGTACGTTTTGGGCAAATGCTTCTTCCAGCGTTGGGATTAGGTCCTCTGCCCGCTCAACACGATAGCCTTTACAGTGCATTGCTTCTGCCAGGGCCTTAAAATCGGGGTTCGTAAACGAAACGTAGCAGCTGTCGCCGTTATATTGCTCCTCCTGTTTCCACTTGATCAGGCCGTAATGGCTGTCCTCCCAGATGAGATTAACAAAAGGCACCTGCTCACGCACTGCAGTTTCCAGTTCCTGGCTGTTCATCATAAATCCGCCGTCTCCGCTGATGGCCAGAACTTTCTTGTCCATGTTCAGCATTTTGGCGGCAAAAGCTCCCGGCACAGCAAAGCCCATGCTGGCAAAACCGTTGGATATCAGGCAGGTATTGGGCTCGTAGCAGTTATAGTGGCGGGCGATCCACATCTTGTGGGCTCCAACATCGCTTACCAGGATATCCTCCCGCTCCATCACCTTGCGCACATCTGCCAGGATCCGGGCAGGCTTCATGGGATAGCTGTTATCCTGCGCCATCTCTGCCTGATCCTGTTCCATCTGTTTGCGAATGGCAAGCATTTCCTGCGGAACCGTATTCCTGCGGGCAGAGCGGAGGATCTCATAGATGCTTTCAGATATTTCACCAACCACTTCCACCGTGGGCTGGTAATCGCGGTTGACGTCCGCCGGCTGCGTATCGATGTGGACGATCTTCATATCCTGCCGGGCATCCCATTTGGCAGGCGCGCATTCCACAATGTCATAGCCGATGGCGATCACGGTGTCCGCCAGCCGAAAGGCCTTGTTCACAAAATCCTTCTGGGGAATTCCGATGGTCCAAAGGCTGTAGGGATTATCCATGGGAATGATTCCCTTTGCCATCATTGTGTTTACCACCGGAATATGCAGCCGGTTTGCCAGCTCGATGATGGCCTGTGATGCACCTGCCCGTACAGCACCGGAGCCTGCCAGAATGATGGGGTTCTTTGCACTGCTGATCAGGCCTGCTGCAATACTGATGTGTTCCGGGTTGGCATAGGTCACCTGCGGGTTCTGGCGGATCATCGGCTTTGTATCCGCCGGAAGCTTTGCAATATTATTCGGCAGGTCGATGTGTGTGGCGCCCGGTTTGCCGCTTTCCGCATACTTGAATGCAAGGCGCACAATTTCACTCACGGTATCCGGGCGGATCACCTGTTTGGTCCGCTTTGTGATGGGCGCAAACATAGCGCTGAGATCCAGATACTGGTGGCTGGTCAGCTGCATCCGGTCGGTGCTTACCTGGCCGGTTATGGCCACCAGGGGCGCTCCGTCAAGAAAAGCATCTGCCACGCCGGTAACCAGGTTGGTTGCACCTGGCCCCAAAGTGGATAAGCAAACACCTGCATGTCCCGTCAGCCGGCCATATACATCTGCCATAAAAGCAGCACCCTGTTCATGACGTACAGGAATAAAACGGATCCCGCTTTCCCGAATGGCAAACATCAGGTCCAATGTTTCCTCCCCGGGAATTCCAAAGATCGTATCCACACCCTCTGCCAGCAGGGAATCCACAAGGACTTGTGCTGTATTTTTCATCTTTTCTGTTTCTTCCATATTATGTTAACCTTTCTGTCCTCTAAAAAAAGGGCGTCCTACCCAAATCAGGTAGAACGCCCTTGTTCTTTGCATGGGCAGTATTATATTTAAGCGCAGGAAGAAAATCAAGAATAGAAAACCACGAAAAACCGGCTCCTATAGGCTCCATTCTTGTGCAATCAACTGAATTGGAATAAGTTCCTTTCCGGGGCAGCCAGAATGCTGCCGGCCGGTTCAGGCGCCTTTGGGGCGCAGGAACTCGATGATAGTGGAAGAGAGCATCACGCTCAGCAGCGACCAGACGATCTGGCTGAAGGGAATATAGCTGAGGCTAAGGAGCAGGATGGTGCAGTCGCTGAGCACATAGAACACCGAAACTTTCCACTTTGTAAGCTTGTGGAACACCAGTGCAAGAGCATCGTCTCCGCCGGCCGCGCAGTCGTACCGAACAATAAAGCCCACGCCAACGCCCACAAACACAGCTCCCAGCACTGCTGCCAGCGGCAGCATGGAAGAGAGGTCCGGCAGGACCGGCCCGATGGCTTCGAACAGCAGGTACCACAGGCTGTAGCTGGCTGAGGCAATGACAGAATCGCGGAAAAAGTACTTCCCCAGCACCGCCGTGCCGATCAGAAAACAGGTGCAGTCGATAACAAAGCAGCTGATACCCGGCGAGATATGGAACCAGTGGTGCACGAGCAGTGAAAGCCCCAGCACGCCCCCTTCGGAGATCAGTGTGCGGGAATGGATATTAAACAGGCCAAAGGCCAGGATGCAGCTGCCAAGGAGGATCGCTGCATATTTTTTTATGGTTTGTTTCTTCATGTCCGCTGCTTTCTGCCCAGGTATTCCGGCGGCAGAGTCTCGCGCAGGGTCTTGCGCAGGAATATGCTGATCAGGGTAAAGGAAGCGATCTCCGCCAGGGGGAAGGCCCACCATACCCGCTCCAGCTGGCCGGAAAGGCTGAAGAGATAGGCTGCCGGAACCAGCACCAGCATCTGGCGGCTGATGGAATTGATCATGCTGTAGATGGGGCGGCGCAGAGCCTGGCAGGCAGCGGCGTTCAGCACGCACATGCCGCCTAAGGGGAAGGCAAGGCCCAGGATGGGCAGGGCGATGCGGGCAACGGCGATCATCTCCGCCGTAGGTTTGAAAATTGAAATCAGCTGCACAGGCAGAACGGCAAACAGCACCATGCCAAAGATCATCAGGGCAAGGCCGGCCGTGCGGCTGATGCGCATGGCGCTCTTCAGCCGGTCGTATTTCTTTGCGCCAAGGTTATAGGAAAGAATGGGGATCAGAGAATTATTCAGGCCGATGATCGGCATGAAGATAAAATTCTGAATCTTGTAATAGGCGCCAAACACTGCCGTAGCAGCCTCAGTAAAACCGATAAGGATGCGGTTAATGGCAAAGTTCATCACGGAACCGATGCCCGTGGTAATAATCGCCGGCACGCCGACCCGCAGAATCTCAGCCGAAATTTCGTGATCCGGGCGTATGAGGCGCGGCTGAATGTGCACTTCCTTATTCAGGCGCAGGTTGATGACCAGGCCTACCACAGTTGCCGAGATCTGGCCCGTTACGGTTGCAATGGCAGCGCCAAGCACCTCCAGCCGGGGGAAGCCCAGCAGGCCATAGATCATAATGGGGTCCAGGATCATGTTCACTACAGCTCCGGTGACCTGGGGGATCATGGCAAGGTCCGTGCGGCCGGTGCTCTGGAGCAGGCGTTCAGTGCAGATCTGGCCAAACAGAAACACTGAGCAGCCAAGGCACACCCTTACATAGGCAGTACCGTAGGCAATGATCTGGGGATTATGAGTTTGGGCAAGGAAAAACGGTTTTGCCAGGCTAAGCCCAAGAACCAGAAACACCGCCGCCATGCAAAGGTAAATGAAAATGCCGGTGTTGGCAGTGCGGTCCACGCTGTCGCGGTCCCCCTCCCCCAGGCGGCGGCTGAGCAGGGCATTAATGCCCACGCCGGTGCCGGTGGAAAAGGCGATGAGCAGCAGGTGCAGCGGAGCCGCAA
>JAKSSN010000155.1 GCA_024403095.1 Oscillospiraceae bacterium | reverse complement strand
CCGAACTCGCGCTTGAATGCCCGGAAGAAATTATTGTAGCCCCCGATTCCAACAAGGCTGTATACCTGCGACAGAGGCACGCCCTTCACAATATACTGCTGGCACAGCTGCAGTTTGGTGCGGATGATATAGCGGTGGAGCGTCATGCCGGTTGCTTCCTTGAATTTGCGGTTCAGGTAAGATTTATCGATAAAGAACTCGTTTGCCAGCATTTCCAGCGTGATCTCTTCGGTAATATGCTTTGAGATATAGGCACTGACTGCCTCAAGTGATACGGCGCTTTCGCCGCCCTTCAAAAGAATGGTGGCATCATTCCGCACAGCCCGGACGAAATACACCATAAGGATAGACAGGATGCCCTTAATATAAACATTCCGCCCGTATTCATACCCGGTGAACTGAAGCGCGTTCAGGTTATCTACCAGGTTTTTGGATATGGCAAAGGTTGCGCAGTAGATGGAGCAGCGCATTCCGGCCGCAGGAACATTTGCCAGCTCGTCGATGAATTTTACATTGCTTTCGGAGATCTCCTCCAGCGTTTCAGGCGTTACAAACAGCGCTGCAGCGAAAGGCTCATCCGCAACGCCGCTGCAAAGGATCGTGGCCGTTGTTTCCGGGCGCATCACATAAAGCGAGCCCGAGGGACACAGAACTTCGGTGCCGGAGGAGAAGATGGTGCATGGATCATAGATCAGCAGAAAAACATAATGCTGCTCGGCAGCAATGGAATACTTATGGTTTCGGTTAACATAACTCTTCGCCAGATATCTTTCCTGTTTCATTTACAGCCGCTCCTTTCCGCACTTTTCCAAATATATTTTATTATAAAATCCGCTAAAAACAACGAATCTTTGCATCTGTTCTGCTTTTTGCAAGTAATTGTCCGTTTTTTGTATATGGGAGCAGTGGAGATCTCCATTACAATAGTATCATCCCTATACAAAAATATAAACAAAGAAAGGAAAAGCATTATGAAACAATGGCTGAAATCCCCGAAAAAGATGCTGGTGCTGTCATTAGTCCTGGTACTCATTTTCTCCATTCTCTCTGCCGGTATGCTGAGAAGCTGGGGAAAAGTATCCATTCGTGACACATCCGTCACCACCGCAGGCGGCAACCGTGTTGCAGTACGGATCTATAAGCCTGCATCCGCAAGCGCAGCTGCTCCCGCTCCCGCAATTGTATTCACCCATGGCCTTACCGTGAACAAGGAAAGCTATTCCCAGTACGGCATGGAACTTGCAAAAAGAGGCTTCGTCGTGATCATGCCGGATATGCTGAACCACGGCGATTCCGAGGTAACTCCCGCAGGCGTATACCTTGCCCCCTATTTTGTAAGCGACGCATACGGCGCCTACGCAGCCGTGCGGTATGCAAAGACCCTGGACTATGTGGACAAGAGCCAGCTGGCAGTTGCCGGCCACTCTGCCGGCGGCCAGGCAAGCAACAACTGCATCCGCCTGGATAATGCCGAAGAAACTCCCGCCATCTCCGCAATTTACCTGATCGCCTCCGACCCCATGTACAAGGATGAGGAAGGCAACTGGGCCAACCTTTACGGCGCCCGCGATGTAGGCGTTCTTTACACCACCTATGACCACGTTTACTACCGCGGAACTGACGCCAGCGGCGCCACCCTCGGCGTTCAGGACTATCTGAAGACCGAAGAAGCCAAGTCCCTGTTCAGCTTTGGCGCAGACCCGGCTTCCCTCACCATGACCGAAGTTTTACCGAACACCACCTACACCGGCGAGGTTGAGGGCAAGTCTGTTATCCGCCGCATTACTCAGATCGACGCGATCCACCCCATGCCGCAGGGCAACACCGCCGGCGTTGTGGCAGCCGTGGACTTCTTCCAGACCGTATTCGATGCCCCGAACGAAATACCGGCTGAGAACAATTCCTTTGTTCTGCTCACAGTCATAAATGTTCTTGGCATCCTCTCCATTCTTGTGGCTGCAGTATATGTGCTTGCATGTGTACTCAAGCTGAAGTTCTTTGCCTCCCTGGCCGCAGCACCCGAAAAGGCGCTTCGTCCCGCTCCCTCCACGGTTAAGGGCAAAGCCGGTTTCTGGATCCTGACGGTTCTTAACTGTGTGTTTGCCTTTGTATCCATCAGCCTTATTTTTGCATACGGCTTTGGCTACTGCTGCTTCACCTTCCTGCCGCAGCAGCCCAGCAACATTTATGCATTCTGGGCCCTGCTGAACGGCGCATTTATGCTCCTTACCTCCTTTGGTTCCTATTGGCTCTATGGCAAAAAAGATGGCGCATCCATGGAACTGTGGGGACTGAAGATCGCATGGGTCGACTTCTTCAAGAGCATCCTTGCCGCCCTTGCCGTTTGCGCATTTGTGTTTGTGATCACCCTGATTGAAAACACGCTGTTCAAGATCAACTTCAACTGCTTCCTCTGGGGCCTGAAGAATGTTCCGCTGGCCAATCTTGGCGTGTTCTTCAAGTACTTCCCGTTCTACCTTGTATTCGGCCTTGCCGTATCCATTGCCATCAACAGCGCCTACTACAACCGCATTGGCAACGAGCCCGAATGGGTGAATGAGCTGTTCTTCGCTGTGATGAACCTCATTCCCTCCCTTGCCATCACGCTGATCGGTTTCAGCATTTATGCAAAGACCGGTGTGAAGCCCTTTATCTTTGGCTCCACCTACACCTTCACCTACACCATCAACGCGATCCCCGTTTTCCCGATCGCGATCATCCTGATCCGCCGGCTGTTCAAGCAGTGCAACAACGCATACATTCCGGGAATCATTGCCGCAATTCTTATGTGCTGGCTTCAGGTTTCCTGCAGCTTTACCGTTGTTGCCAACATGTATTACGGCCCGATGGCAGCCTTCCTGCCCTAAGCGGAAACAAGCAGCCCAATATCTGAACCCTGATATACGCAGCAGTGCCTCCGGTGAAAACCGGAGGCACTTTTTTCTTTGTTATTCTGTTATGCGTTTTTGTTTTTTACTCCCTGTTTGGGTCTGCCGGGTGCTGTTCCATATAAGCAGCCAGGTACTCCATTAAGGCATCTCGCATGGCGGGCCATTCTTCCGCCAGTTCCTCCGCAGAGTATTCGCAGTAGATCTGGCGGCCGTTTTCGTAGTCCACGTAGAGCTCAAGAAAACCTGCCGGGTCCCGCTGCAGATTAAAGGTAACCGTTTCCGGCGCATGAAGAAGATCCATGTGGTTCGCTTCGATCACTTGCTGGAGCCCTTCAAACAGTTCGTCCGTAAGCTCCGCATACTCCTTTTGAATGGCCTTCTGCTGCGCAAGGTCCACCACCGTGTGCCGGAAGAGGACGACGTCATCCTTTTCATCCCCGCTCTCGGCCGGGAAGGTGATGGTGCCATAGTGGTGGGAGTTGCCATCCTTTTCAAAGGCCGTGCTGAAATGCACGATGGTAAGCGCCTCTTTGGGCGGCAGCACATCTGTGCAGCCTGCCTCTGCCATCACGGCCAGGAAATAATCGCGAAGGGCCGCAGTCCAGTCGCCATCCGGGGCGCCGTTTTCGCGGAAATAGAGCGTTTCGCCCGAATCATACAGCGCTCTCAGCTCCCAGGGGCCGTATTCCGGCGCAAGGCCTGCGGTGACCTTGTTGATGCCGTTGCACTTCACAAGCCCGTACTGCTCGATGATGTGCTGAACTTCTGC
>JAKSSN010000154.1 GCA_024403095.1 Oscillospiraceae bacterium | reverse complement strand
GCCGAAGGCGGCGCCGGCGGCCCGCTTGCCGTGCTGGTGATCGCCATTGTGGCCGCTGAATTCGGCAAAGCCGTTTCCAAAGAAACCAAAGTGGATATCCTTGTCACACCCTTTGTAACCGTGTTCATCGGCGTTGCCCTTGCCAAGCTGATCGCTCCCCCCATCGGAACCGCAGCTTCTGCCTTTGGCCTGCTGATCGACAGCGCCACCAAGCTGCGCCCCTTCCTTATGGGCATCGCTGTAAGCGTTCTGGTAGGTGTTGCGCTCACGCTCCCCATCTCCTCCGCAGCCATCTGCTCGGTCCTGGGGCTCACCGGCCTTGCCGGCGGCGCTGCTGTGGCAGGCTGCTGCGCACAGATGGTCGGCTTTGCCGTTATGAGCTTTCGTGAAAACCGCTGGGGCGGCCTTGTCAGCCAGGGCCTTGGCACCAGCATGCTGCAGATGGCAAACATCGTCCGCAATCCCCGCATTTGGATCGCGCCTATTCTCACCAGCGCCATCACCGGTCCCCTTGCCACCTGCCTGTTCAAACTGCAGATGAACGGCGCCCCCATCAACAGCGGTATGGGCACCTGCGGCCTCTGCGGCCAGATCGGCATCTGGACGGGCTGGCTCGCACCTTCTGAAATGGCCATTTCCCGCGGCGCTGCCGCGATCGTTCCCGGCGCCATGGACTGGCTTGGCCTTGTACTCATCTGCTTTGTTCTGCCCGCAGTTCTCTGCCCGCTCATCAACCTGGGCTGCCGCAAGCTCGGCTGGGTCAAAGACGGCGATCTTACTCTTTGATCTTCCCGCCTCTTGCCCCCGCCTGCCGTTTTGTGGTATAGTACCTGTGATTTTGAACAGGGAGTGATGTCATGCTCACAGCCGAACGAAGAGCCGCTATTTCCGCCTATCTGCAGCAGGCAGAGGCGCCGGTAAGCGCCAGTGCCCTTGCCGCAAAATTTGCGGTAAGCCGCCAGATCATTGTGGGCGACATTGCCGTGCTGCGTGCCTCCGGCCAGGATATCACTGCCACGCCCCGTGGCTATGTGATCACCAGCGCCCCCACCGGCATCCTGCGTACCGTTGCCTGCCGCCACAGCTCCAAAGAGCTGGAGACCGAGCTGCAGACGATCGTTGACATGGGCTGCAGTGTGCTGGATGTGATTGTGGAGCACCCGGTCTATGGCCAGATCTCCGGCCGGCTGGATCTCAGCAGCCGCTACGATATTCAGCAGTTTATGCACCGCTGCGGCAGCGTAAGCGCCCATCCCCTCAGCGGCCTCACCAACGGCATTCACCTGCACACCCTCTCCTGCCCCGACGAGCAGGCCTATCAGCATGTGTGCGAGGCACTGGACAAACTGGGCATTCTGCTGAAAGACGAATAAACCAAAAACAGTATCAACAGCTTCGAACCCGCATGCGATTCGAAGCTGTTTTCTTTTGCCAACTTGTGCTATACTCAGCCTCAGAACCAAATTCAGAAAGGAATCTCACATGTTTGCTGTAAAAGGAACATTTTTCGATACTCCCTCCCCCGACGCGCTTCGCATGCGCGAGGGTTACCTGGTTGTGGATAACGGCCGCATCCGCTGCTTCTGCGAAACGCTGCCCCTGGAGCTGCGCTGCATCGAGGTGCTGGACTACACGGGCAAAATGATCGTGCCCGGCATGAGCGACCTGCACCTGCATGCCTCCCAGTACCGCTACACCGGCACTGCCATGGACGTGGCTCTTATCGACTGGCTCAGCAACTATGCCTACCCCGAGGAAGCCCGCTATGCCGACCCGGACTATGCAGCCCGCCTCTACGGCGCCTTCACCCAGGACCTGCTGCACACCTCCACCACCCGCTCCTGCATCTTTGCCACCATCCACACCGATGCCACCCTCATCCTGCAGGACCTGCTGGAGCAGAGCGGCATGGTTGCCTACGTGGGCAAACTGAATATCGACCGCAACAGCCCGGATTATTACCGCGAAGCTTCCCCGGAAGCCGGCATGGCCGAGACCATTCGCTGGATCCTCACCAGCCGCAGCCGTGGCTATCAGTATGCTCTGCCCATGATCACGCCCCGCTTCACCCCCAGCGTAACGGATGAATACATGCGCCGCCTGGGCGAGGCAGCAGCGGAATATGGTCTGCCCATGCAGAGCCACATCTCCGAGAACACCGACGAGATTGCGTGGGTAAAGGCCCTTTGCCCCGATACCAGTTATTATTACGAGACCTATTCCCGTTACGGCCTGTTCGGCGGCACAACGCCCACCGTTATGGCCCACTGCATCTATTCCAGCCCTGAGGAATGCCGCGTGATGAAGGAGCAGAACGTGTTCATCGCCCACTGCCCCACCAGCAACGAAAATGTGATCGCGGGCATAGCCCCCGCCGCCATGTATCTGCGTGAGGGCTACCATGTGGGCCTGGGCAGCGACATTGCCGGCGGCCACACCCTGAACCTGTTTGCCGTTATGGCAGCCGCGGTGCAGATGAGCAAGCTGCGCTGGAAGTTCCTTTCCTCCGACTATGCGCCCCTCAGCATCATCGAGGCCTTTTATATGGCCACCGTGGGCGGCGGACGTTTCTTTGGCAAGGTTGGCCTTTTCGAGCCCGGCTACGAATTTGATGCCGCCGTGCTGAACGAGCCGGTGAACCATTCGGTCATCGATCTGCGCCCCGAAGAACGGCTGGAGATCTATGCTTACCGCGGCGACGGAAAAGCCGAGGCCAAGTTTGTTTCCGGCCGCAAGATCCTGTAAGGAGGAAGAATTATGGGCCTGCTGAAAATTCTGAAAGAGATCACCGCCATCCAGACTCCCAAGGACCTTACGCCCCCGGACCCCGAGCGCGATGCCGAGCTGCAGCGCATCAAAGCCGCCACCGGGCTGGAAAAAGCCATGTGCGAAAAGATCCTTGGCCTGCTGCCCGTTTTCCGCGATCAGGGCAATGAGGCCGGCTTGAAAGCCCTGGACGAGCTGGCCGAGGACCTTACCAACCGCGGCGGCGAATACGAAGTAGCCTGCCTGAAGCGCATGTGCTATTTTCTTAGCAGCGAGGGCTTTTTCTCCCCCGCCGAGGCCGGGATCAAGGCCAAGGGCTATGCCCTGATGCTTTACGATAAGATCATCCGTTAACCCATCCAACTGCCCGCCGGCTGCCCCGGCGGGCTTTTTCTGCACAGCTTTTCCCAAAAAAGGGCAAAAAAATAACCGCCGGCCTGTGCCGCGGTTCAAAACTGCCTATAAATAACTTAGCAGCCGCTTCGGTTTCTTTACACCATCAGCGGCTGCTTATGAATGCTTGTTATCTAACATCTTTTAACCTCTTCTTTCTACAGTTTTTGTTTTGTTTTTTTGCTGCTTCAGATTCATTTTGAATCGGCAGCTTTTACATGTACATTGGAGTGATCCTCCTGTTTGAATTCCAGCTGCTGTCTCAGCTGGTGTTTTGTACATTTCTTTCTGTGATTAAAAGATACCACAGGGAAGCCCTTTTCGCAATTCGCAGAATAGCAAAAGAAAAATGCTCCGTTTTAGCCAAAAAGGAGAAACTGCTCCGGCACACCGGAAAAGCCTTGCAATCGCCCTCTGCCCGTTATAAAATTAAGGTGTTGCGGGGCATTTTTTCGGCAGCGCGCTGCCGGAAAGGTGCTTTTTTTGCAGCCTCCTTGCTCGGGGGCTCACCCTCTTTTTTCTGGCGGTTTGTT
>JAKSSN010000153.1 GCA_024403095.1 Oscillospiraceae bacterium | reverse complement strand
GAAGAGCTGGATGGTTCCTTTGACTATATGATCACGCTGCGTCCCTGGGGCCTGCTGTGGGAAGATATGGAAAAGGACGATCCGGACAGCATGCCTCATCATTACTACGACTGGTACCTGGAAATGCTGAACAACAAGTTCATGGTTCCCGGCAACATTGGAGTAATTGACGGCTGATTCCAACCGATAATAAAAAACGGTCTGCATTTATGCAGACCGTTTTTTATGCTTTTCTTGACTTTAAACTAAACTGCCGCTATACTGTAAAAGTAACATTTTGTAATTTTTTAAAAGGGGGAAATGTCGCGTGAAAAAACGAATGATCGCTTTTCTGCTGTGCCTGATCATGACGCTCAGCTGCCTGCCTGCGGCATTTGCCGAACCTGAGGACGCAGAGGATATTCAGCTGACAGAAGCAGCTGAAGGTGCCGAATCAGGTTCTCAGCTGCCTTCAGAGGGCAGCGGGACAGAACCCGAGCCAAAGGATGAGGCAGGGGAGAATGCGCCTGACGGCGAAGAACCAGCCGGAGAAACCGAAAACCAGCCGGAAGAAGAGAATACGAACGATTCTGCTGACCTTGGCGAACCGGAATTTGCTGAAGAAGAGGAAATTCTGCAGCCTGACCCTGCAGAGGAGATCACAGAATCCTTTGTTTTCATTAATCCTCTCTACCGCGATATCGTAACCGAGGACGATCTGCAGGAGCCGTTTATGCGCCGCAGAATGGCGGCGTTCAGCCTGATGGCTCTTGCCGACAGCAACGAGTACGACCTTTATGCCGGAAGTGTTGCCCAATGTGCAGCATCCCTTCGCGAGGAGCTGCGCAGCCGCATTGATGAAATATACATTTATTATTCTACTGAGGACGAAAGCTTCATTAATGAAAAACCCGTTCGTGATGCACTGGTGCAGCAGATCTGGAATGCGGCACTGGAACACACCGGCGTGCCCGATGAAGGCGACTATATCCGCTGGCAATACCTGGGTATGAAGGGCTATATCAGCTTTAAGACCACCGATGGAGTTACTTATGCCCGCATCCGGTATGTGGTTACCTATATGAGCGACGCACAGCAGGAATACGAGACCTCAGCAGCTGTATACGCACTCATGGACGAGCTTGGCCTGGATGGCCTTTCCGACTACGAAAAGCTGCGGGCAATCTATTACTGGATCTGTGAAAATATCACTTACGACTCAGCCGGCGCTGCAGCAGGCAAGGATAATACCCTTTGCCATACTGCTTACTCGGCAATCGTGCAGCACAACACAGTGTGCCAGGGGTATGCGCTGCTGATCTACCGCCTTGCTTTGGAGTGCGGCATCGATGCACGGCTGATCGCCGGATATTCCTCCGGCCAGAACCACGGTTGGAACATCGTTCGGCTGGGAAATCTCTATTATCATCTGGATTCCACCTGGGATGCGTCCCGTGAAGTATATGCCTATTTCCTCAGCGGCAGCGAAGACTTTGCCGGCCATACCAGATTTACCGAATATACTACTGCTGCGTTTCAGTCTGCTTACCCCATGGCCGCAAAACGGCCAGCCCATCTGAACCGGCAGGGAACCTGCGACAGTTTTGATTATTCCTCGCAGCTGCCCGGCCAGCCTTCTACCTGCAGCGAGCACGGCTACGAGGGAGAGGGGATCTGCCCCTTCTGTGGTGTGACGGTAAAAGAACGCAGTCAGCTGCCACTGGCAGATCATGTTCCTGCAGCCGATGAGGCAGTTGCACCTACCACTGAGAGTACCGGCCTTACAGAAGGCTCCCACTGCGAGGTTTGCGGCAAAGTTCTGCAGCCGCAGAAAACAATACCGGCTCTGCCGGAAACCGTGTATCCCGTTGAAAATACAGATTTCGCATCTCAGTCCGTTTTTGTCGGCGGTCGCTCCTATACGGCAGATGAAAACGGCGTGATTCAGCTGGGGGACACGGACCAGACGCTGGCTGTGACCTACAGCTGGAACAGCGATGGGGGAGATGCACATACCGTTTACCCCACCGGCATGAAGCTCTATCATCTCACCTTCAGCGAAGGCAAATACACAGCGGAGCATCTTGCAAGGCTGGATGATTTGCTTACCTATTGCGGCAGCTCGATTCGTCTTTCCGGTAATCAGGGAATTCGAATGATCACAGGCATTCCCACGGCCATGAAAAAACAGCTGAAAGCGGGCGGCGTGGATGGATATACCCTGCAGGAGACAGGCACAGTCGTCGCTTTTGCTTCGCAGCTGACAGACCTTGAATTAACAAGAGAGAGTGCGGGAGCACGATCTGCATGTGCTTATCGCGCAGGGGCAGCTGACCCGGTGTTTGGTACGAAAGGCTCGCTTACGCAGTACACGAACGTACTCACAGGCTTTACCGCAGACCAATGCGCCGAGGAACTGATCCTTCGCCCCTATGCAGTGCTGCAGGCGCAGGATGGAAGCTTCGTAACGGTCTATGGCGGTGCGGTAAGCCGCAGTATTGGCTATGTGGCATGGCAAAACCGTGATGTGTATCCTTCAAACTCGGCAGAATACCAGTATGTGTGGATGCTGATCCATGCCGCCTACGGCAATGTTTACGACAGCAAATTTAAAGGGTGAGATGGCATGAGAAATTTGCTTAAAATTATAGCCGTGATCTTGGCTTTCAGTATGCTGCTCACCACAGGCTGCCTGAATAAACCCAAAACAGAAGATCTGCCGGAGGAATGGAGCGAAGAGGAAAACTCCGTTGAACAGCAGAATATCCTCCTGCCTGACCCCACAGCCGAGCATGAGGAACCTGCCCCGGCTGAACCAGGCATTGAAGCCCGCATTCGTTTCAGCGGAATTGGCGCTGTGTATAAGTATGCCGCGCGCGGCGAGCAGCTGCAGATCACCGGCCTTGAAGACGGATTTTTTACGGCAGAAGTTGACGGCATTCCTGTGCTGGCTGATAGCCGCCTGATTCGTCTCAGCAGTGAAGCGGCCTGGCAGGAAAAAGTTCTGTATGCACAGCGCAGCGCAGCTGTGAGCAGTGGACCTTACGTGTATTCCGAAAAGCAGTATACGCTCAGCGTTAACCAGCGCGTGACCGTGCTGGACAGCCTTGGCGAGCTGGCCCTGGTTGAAAAGGACGGACGCAGCGGCTATCTGCTCATGAAAGATATTGGCCCTGCCATCTCGGGCGGCGGTGCTGCCCCGGCAAAGGATGGCGGAGAGATCAGCCTTAGCCGCGCTGCGATGCATTTTGCGTTCCTACCGCTTCATACGCAGGAACGCAAACTGAATGTGCCGGATACCGGAACTGTGTTTGCAGATGGAACAGAATTGTACCTGCGATTCCTCCAAAAAGGTGATACCGTTCGCGTGATCGAACAGCAGGGCGATGCGTATGTGATTCTTGTGGATGGAGTGCAGGCATTGGTTCCCTGCTTTGCAGTAGAAATGCCCGGGGAGGAAGTTGAGGAGTCGGATATACGATACACGGTAAAAGACGCACCTGTATATGCAGCTTACGCGGATTTGACACCCGATTCCACACTTGCGCTGAACACAAAAGTGCAGGTAATCGCGCAGACCGATACCATAGCTGTCATTCAGCAGGATGACGAGATCGTCTATCTTCCTGCGGCAGCAGTTGTAACGGAAAAACAGGCAGTGAGTGCTGGCAACCCTTATGTGCCAGCCCATGCAGATACCTGGACACCCCCCGCATTATAATGCTTTAAATTAGATTTAGATTTATTAATGGAGAAAACAAAA
>JAKSSN010000152.1 GCA_024403095.1 Oscillospiraceae bacterium | reverse complement strand
TCCGTGATGCATGCAGATATGCCTGCTGCGCCAACTGGGAAAAGTGTTAAGTTTTTCTCCTTGTAGCGGGAGGCTGCGCACCGGATAGCCCATGAAAACCAAATTTCTCTGTTTCTCACCTGGGAGCCATAAAAGATGTATTCCCCCGCCGGAGGCGGGGGAATACACTTTACTTAAATTCCTCTGTTTCTTACCTGAGAATCGTAATGCTTGTTCAGGAAGGGCCTTACCACATAGTAGATCAGCTTGTTTTCCGCATTGGTCATGTACACCGCAAAGGTTACCACAAATGCGCAAACGCCGATCAGCAGCAGCTTGCCCAGCACCTTCAGCAGGATCTTTATTGCTTTTTTCCTGTTTTGCTCCTGTCGCCGCTCCGTGTGCTTCGGAATCGTGGAATTACACCCGGGTCGGCTCCAGCGCTCTTCGCCCAGCACCACGCTCATGTACTTGTTCACGCAGTTGCGCATATCCTGGCGGGATACGGTGCGGCTGTCTTCCAGGTCGTGCTCCACAAAGATGAAGTGCAGCCCCAGGTCGCGTGCCTGCTCTTCCATAAGTGCATGGAAGCCCAGGGTACCCTTGCAGGCGATGTTGTCGTTCATCAGCACCATGTCGCAGTTAAAGGCCTTGGCCCAATCCCACACGGCGTTGTAGTTCTCCCAGCCGCCCACAGCGTGGTGGCGCATGGTTGCCTTTTCGCTGAACAGAGCCAGATCCTTCATGGCCTGTTCGGGATCCTCGGTGTTGATGATGTTGTGGCCCATGGTGGAGTCCATGTTCAGCACAATGTTAATACCCCAGCAGTTCTGCGTCCAGGTGGGGAAGTCCGTGTAATACACGGCGGAGGGCCCCCACAGGAAGGCGCGGTGGCGGGTCTTGCCGCCATAGGGCTGGTACTTTTCCTCGTAGGCCTTGCGCATGATCTCGATCACCTTGCGGTCGTTCTTGTTAAAGTATTCGTCGCCGCCGCAGGCAGAGGCAAAGGCATACAGACGGTACAGGGTTTCGGAAATGCCGGTGAGCGGAGAATAGGGCGTTTTAAAGTAGTCCCACTTTTCCAGCTCAATGGTGCTCTGCTCGTTCATCAGCTTGGCGTACTTGAACAGCTCATCCCAGTCGTACTTCACACCGTATTCCTTTTCCAGGAAGGCGATGGCATCCTTCATCACCTGCTCGGAATACACATGGGCACCGGGCTCGTTGTGCTTCATGGCCAGGGTGGCGGCAAAGTCCGGCAGTTTTATGCGGCGGCGCTGGAACATGCTGGTGCATTCGCTGGCGTTGCAGGGCATGTTGGTGGTAAGGAAGGCCTTGCCCAGGATGGGGAAGGCATCGTCGATGGCAACGCCCGTTTCAGCCGCGCAGCGGGAGCAGACGTCGGCGGGCAGGCCATAGGATTCGGCCACGTCGATGTAATAGGGCTCGATGTGCTGGTCGATATCGCAGATGATAAACTCAGCCAGCGTCATCACGGGGAAGGGAGTGAGTCCCTTAAAGCCGCGGAAGAAGAGCGGCGGGAACACTTCGTCGTAAGGGATGGCCTTATCGGTATCGGGGCCGCCGCCAAAGCGCCGGTCGTTGATCATGCTGAAGGCGATCACCTTGGTCAGGTTCTGCACAATGGCGTGCATGTTGCTGTGGGCAATGCGCAGCTCCTTGTCGCGGTAACCTTCGAACAGGCGGTCGATGAACATAAAGGTGCCCAGGAACGAACCCATCCAGCGGTATTCCCAAAAGCCCCGCATCACACGGGTGGGAGCCTTGGCTACCATCAGACCCATGGAGGCAATGTTGTTCAGCCAGGCGGTGTAATCATAAAGGGTGTCCTTCACGCCGCGCCATTCGCGGTATTTGGCAACGCCGGTGCGGTCGTAGTAGCGGCTGCGCTGGCCGCCCTTGCCGTTTTCTGCCTGCCAGATGGGGTCATAGCGTTTCAGCTTTTCATCCACGGCAGCAATCACTTTATCTGCAAGCTTCATACGCTTTTACCTCCCTGAATTTTCTTGATCTCCAGCGATTCGATGAATGCCTGGAAACGTGTGCGCAGCTGGCCGGAAGCGCCCAGTGCATATTCCTTTTCAATGGTGCAGGTGGGAATGTTCTTTTCGTTGGTGAAGATGTAGCTCTGCAGCACCTTTTCATAGCTCCAGAACTCGCAGAACTTCATGTTCTCGTAAATAATGCCGTCGGCACCGAATTCCTTGCACAGGCGCTCGATCTCGGCCGTGCGGCCTTCGATCTTTTCGCCGTCCATAAAGCGGGCGCACTGGCTCACGGCCAGATAGTGGCGGCAGATGGCATCAAAGGCGCTCTCGCCCTCGCGGATCTGGATCTCTTCCCGGCCGGGGAAGCTGCCGAAGCAGTAGCGGTCGGCCACTACCATGGCGCCGCAGGATTCGATGAGCTTGGTGAACTCGGGGTCGTCCACCTCAGCGCCGGCCAGCACCACACGGGCGCGGAACGGGAACTTGGGCTCCGGCTCGCGGGTCTTCAGCTCTTCCAGTGTTTCCTTCAGGTAGGGCAGGATCTTGTCGTGGGGGCACACCTGGCTCACCAGCTGGATCACGTGGAACTCATAGCCCGTGATGCGGGGATTTGCCTCGCGGCGGTAATCGCCGATGGCGGTGATCACCCGGCACAGCTCGTTGTGGCGCTCCACGGCGCCGCGCAGGGCTTCCTCGGAGGTGTCGACGCCCAGCTTTTCCTGCAGCGGCTGCAGGACCTTGCGCTGCAGCTCGGCCTTGTAGTAATCCAGGTTGGTCTGGTCGCCCTTCATGGGGGCATCGATGTGGGTGACAAAAAAGCCGTCGTGCTTCACGGGGTTGATAAGGAAGAAATGGTCCTCCATACGCTCCATGGAAGCGCAGGCCTCAACGCCCAGCAGCGCGCTGAGATAGTTGTAGCCGCCCTCGATGGCGCGCTCCAGAATGCTGCGCACATAGGGGCAGGTGCGGGTGGTCATGTAGTAGCTGGCGATGTCGGTGGAGCTGCAGCGCGGGGCGCGCAGGCGGCTGGAGAAGCAGCCGGGCAGGTTCATCAGCGGCTCGGGGATATAAAAGCAGTTATAACCCAGTGCCTTCTGGCCCTCTTCGATTGCCTCGCTCACCAGCGGATTCTGTGCCTCCTGCAGCAGGTTTTCAAAAAAGATCAGGTGCTTCAGGTCTTTCAAAACAGCAGGCCTCCTTTGCAAAAATAAGTGGTTTTTCGTCTGTTAACACTTTAACTCTTTCCTGAACACTATACAACATTGGACTTTCCGCGTTTTGTATTTTTTGTCACAGTGTCCAAAAAGCAGGGAATGTTTTTGGCCACTGTGACAAATACTCTTCCCTGCACCGTTTTTTCTGCCGTGCCGGCAAGCGGGTGAAAGATTTCTCCGCAGCATCTGCTGCCGCTGGTCACCGGGCTGTTCCTGCGCGCGTGCTTAATAAGGGCGGGCCAGCAAATGAAACAGACCCCTGCGCCCCATCTTCTGCGCACAGAGGGGCGCCCCAATCGTCAAAAAAACATAAATATGTAACCCTTTTTCTTGACAAAACACCCCCTCATCGCCTAAAATCATCTAAATACATTTATAATTAAAAGTAAAATCGGCAAAACACCCGAAAGGGTGCGACGCAAAGCTACAGGGCCTGTTAAATGGCAGCCAGTTACCGTGTCCGGCGTTCCGGGCGATCCTGCGATTGGTGGGAGGGAGCATTCTGCTTCCCGCGTTCTCCAATTGCAGTATGCGAGTATACGAGCTGTCCGGGTCACCGGGCAGCTTTTCTGTTTTTCCTCTGTTTGGGCATGAAAGGATGGGGTGTGGAATGAAAAA
>JAKSSN010000151.1 GCA_024403095.1 Oscillospiraceae bacterium | reverse complement strand
GGTCGGGCATCTTCTGCTCTGCGATCTTGCGGACATCTTCCTTGCTGATGGTAGCAACCTTGTCTCTCTGGGGAACGCCGGAAGCGGTCTCGATTCCGCATGCCTTCTTGATCAGAAGAGCAGCGGGAGGAGTCTTGCACACGAAGGTGAAGCTGCGGTCGGAATAAACAGTGATAACGACGGGGATCATGAGACCCATGTCGCCCTTGGTGCGTTCATTAAAATCCTTAGTGAACTGACCGATATTAACGCCATACTGGCCGAGTGCGGGACCTACAGGGGGAGCCGGAGTGGCTTTGCCTGCGGGAACCTGGAATCTAACGTATCCAACAACTTTCTGTGCCAACTTGGAGCACCTCTTTCTTTATTAATCTTTAATAGTTTCGACCTGGTCGAGCTCCAAATCAACGGGAGTCTCTCTGCCGAACATGGAAACCACAACACGTACACGGTTCTTATCAGCTTCCAGCTCATCCACAACGCCGATAAATCCTGCAAGAGGACCGTCGTTGACTTTAACACTGTCGCCTACTTCGTAACCTACGATGATTTCCTTGTGTTCTACGCCCAGATCATAAATTTCCTGTTCTGTAAGGGGGATGGGCTTGCCATCGGAACCTACAAAACCGGTTGCGCCGCGGACATTGCGGACCAAATGCCAGCTTTCGTCGGTCATGACCATTTTCACCAGAACGTATCCCGGGAAGACCTTGCGTTCAACCTCTTTTTCACCGTTATCGGTGAATTCGGTCACGCGCTCCAGGGGAATGCTGGTTTCCAGAATAAGATCGGTCATGCGGCGATTTTCCGCAGCCTTCAGGATTGCTTTTTCAACTGCGTTTTCATACCCGGAATAGGTATGAACAACATACCATTTTGCTTCGTCTGCCATAATTATGCTGCCAAAGTAATGAGGACATTCACCAGAGCCTGAGCCAGCTGGTCGAATACCCAGATTCCCAATGCGGAAACCAGCATAACAACAAGAGAAATACCGGTGTTGTTGACGAGCTGCTTCTTGGTGGGCCAAATGACCTTCTTCAGCTCGCTCTTCATTTCACGGAACCACTTGGCGATTCTCTTGTGGAACGGAAGTTTTGCATTCTCGTCCTTCTTTACGGCGGTGACAGCTTTGGCAGGAGCAGCAGAATTCTTCTTCTCCTCGACTTTCTTCTCGTCAGCCATTTTCACGCGTCCTTTCAGAAGTTACTTGGTCTCAACATGCTTGGTATGCTTTCTGCAGAAGGGGCAATACTTGTTGCGCTCCAAACGATCAGAAGTGTTCTTTTTGTTCTTGATCGTGTTGTAATTCCTCTGCTTGCATTCATCGCATCTGAGTGTGATTTTTACTCTTGCGCCTGCAGCCATTCTATCGGCACCTCCTATTTTATTTACCCCGGCTAATGCACGGGGCATTGCCTCCCTGTATTTTGTGGCGGGAAACTGTTCCGAACACAATTTTAAAACTTAAAAAAGCGCACGAAAACTAACCTCTCGCCAGACAGGTGCAATTACTATACCATACGGCGTTCAAACAGTCAACATAATTTTACCCGAAATTCTGCAAAAAACACAGGAAATTTCGCAGAATTCCGGGGTAAAACAAGAAGATTCAAGAACAGTTTCAGCGGCAGTTTTTTCGCACCCAGTCAATGTCGAGAATTCGGGGGCCGGAAGCAAAAGCAATGGTGAGTTTGGTCATTTTTTCGCCGGCTTCAATGGCGGTGATGCAGCCTTCCCCAAATACGGGGTGGCGCACCGTCTGCCCTTCCTGAAAACCATCAACGCGGGTGCGGCGGGCACGTTCCTTTTCCTGCCTGCGGGCATCCTCTTTCCAGCGGCTGGTATAAAGGTTTTCCGGCCGGGCACCGATGCGGATGCAGCACTTTTTCCAGTTGGGGCCGTGGTCGGTGCTTTCACCAAACAGGCGGTATTCCATAAAGTGGGCATATTCGTGGCGAATGATGTCCAAAGCCTCGGCAGCGGTAAAACCAGGCTCTTCAAAGCGGGTGGTAGAAAAGCCAAAGGTCATGCGCACAGGGTCCTTAAAGGTAAAACATCCCAGGGGCTCGCGCTCCTCATACAGGCGCACGGTCACATCGCTGCCGCGCAGGCCGGTGATGCCGTCCAGACGGCGGATCTCAGCGCGAATGGCCTCTTTCGACCATTTCAGGTTTTTGCCGGCCATAGGATCAGCGGCCGGTGGAGCCAAAGCCGGCGCTTCCGCGGCCGGTCTGAGAGAGCTCTTCTTCGGTTTCTTCAAAGTTAACAGCCAGGTAGGGCATTACCACCAGCTGAGCGATCCGGTCGCCGGGATTCACGGTGTAAGGCACATCGGAATCGTTGTGCATGAACACCATGTATTCGCCGCGGTAGTCGCTGTCGCATACGCCCACACAATTGGAAGGACGGATGCAGTGCTTGGCGGCAAGGCCGCTGCGAGCAAATACTGCGCCAAAATAACCATCCGGAATTTCAACGGAAAGACCGGTGCCGATTTTTGTGTTGCCGTGGGGCGGAACCACCACCGGCGCTTCCAGGCAGGCATAAAGATCATAGCCGGCGGCACAGGCAGAGCCGCTGGTGGGAAGCACGGCGGAAGGATTCAGTTTTTTTACACGAACAGTAACCATAGGGCACCTCTTCTATATATAAATATTAAGCAGTGGAAGAAGTATAGCACAGGGCAGGTAAAAAAACTATACTTCAATGCGGCTGAATCCGGCCTTTTGGGCAAACCGGAAAAACTTGGGCCCGCACAGGATTTGCTCGTTTACAATCCGGGAGGAAAGATGTATGCTACATAAGTAAAAAATTGTCTGCCAAAATGGAGGAAACCTATGGAATACCGTATTGAACACGATTCTTTGGGCGAGATGCATGTGCCTGCCCAGCGTTACTGGGGCGCGCAGACGCAGCGCAGCCTTGAGAATTTTCCCATTGGCGAGGATAAGATGCCCAAGGATATCATCCGGGCTTTTGCTCTTCTGAAAAAGGCCGCAGCGATCACCAACAATCGTCTGGGTAAGCTGGATGATGCCCGTGCCGAGCTCATCAGCCGCGTGTGCGATGAGATCAGCGCCGGAGAGCTGGACGAGGAGTTCCCCCTTTCTGTATGGCAGACCGGCAGCGGAACACAGAGCAACATGAATGTGAATGAAGTGGTGGCCAACCGCGGCAACGCACTGGCCGGCGAAAAGCTGCTCCACCCCAACGATACGGTGAACAAATCCCAAAGCTCCAACGACACCTTTCCCACGGCAATGCATATTGCCGCCGTGAGTGCCATTCGCGAGCAGCTGCTGCCTGCCCTGCAGGCAATGATCGCCACCTGCCGCGACCTGGAAGCAGCCAACGAAGGCATTATTAAAATTGGCCGCACCCACCTGCAGGACGCAACGCCGATCCGTTTCAGCCAGGAGATCAGCGGCTGGCGCGGCATGCTGGAAAACTCCAGCGCCCAGATCGAAGCTGCCTGCGACGGCCTGTGCAAGCTGGCACTGGGCGGCACTGCCGTTGGCACCGGAATCAATGCGCCCAAGGGCTTTGACGAGCTTTCGGCTCAGGTGCTCAGCGAGCTGACAGGCTATCCGTTCCGCACAGATCCCAATAAGTTCCATGCGCTCACCGCCAAGGACGACCTGGTGTTTGCCCACGGCGCTCTGAAGGCCCTTGCTGCCAATATGATGAAGATCGCAAACGATGTACGCTGGCTGGCAAGCGGCCCGCGCTGCGGCATTGGCGAGATCCGCATTCCGGAAAACGAACCCGGATCCTCCATCATGCCCGGCAAGGTGAACCCCACCCAGTGCGAGTCAGTTACCATGG
>JAKSSN010000150.1 GCA_024403095.1 Oscillospiraceae bacterium | reverse complement strand
CTGCCTCCCGCATTCAGAACGGTGAGCAGATGCTGCTTAACGTGTTTATGAGCGACTTTAACAGCCTGCAGGAATATGCAGCCTATTTTGGCGGCAAGGCAACCTATATCGGCTTCCCCAATGAAAGCGGCAATGGCAGCATGATTTCCGGTGACGCCGGCTATGCCATGAGCAGTGCCTGCAAGAATAAAGAAGCTGCCTGGGAATTCCTGCGCATCTTCTTTACGGAAGATTACCAGAAGGAATACGTTTATAATTTCCCCAGCAACATTAAGGCCTATGAGCTGAAAGAAAAGGATGCCATGACGCCGATCTACCGCAAGGATGAAAATGGCAACTTCCTGCTGGATGAGGACGGCAACCGCATTGAGGAAAGCCGCGGCGGCATGGGCTTTGAAGATGGAACCACGGTTGAGTTCTATGCTATTACCCAGGAACAGGCAGACCAGATCCGTGAACTCATTGCCTCAACCACCCATACGGTTCGCTATGACGACAGCATCAACAGCATTGTGAATGAAGTGGTGGAAGCCTATTATTCCAACCAGAAGAGTGCAGAGGAAACGGCAAAGCTGGTGCAGAGCCGCGTGAGCCTGTATGTAAATGAGCAGCGCTGAAACCATAAGATAAGCCAAAAGCGCAGTCTGTAAGGCTGCGCTTTTGTTATCACTGGGAAACGGTTGTAACTGAATTGTTGTTTACGGAAGTGTTCGCATATTGTATGATAATAAGAGTTATCCTATGACTGGACTATACCAAATAAACAATAAACTATGCCTGGACCCGGAACCGAAAAGAAAGAATTCCAACTATGATTGCAGCAAGAAAAAACCTCAGCAAACAGGCACGCGACGAGCAGAGAAAAGATTTTTTCCACAGCCTGTGCTTTCTGTTTCCAAGCCTTTTGGGAATGCTGGTTTTTTTCATCATGCCCTTTTGCATTGTGGTCTACTATTCGCTGATCGATGGTGTGACCTCAAAAAACTTTGTATTTATAGAAAATTATATAAAGCTGTTTCATAACAGCGCATTTCTTACAGCGGCAAAAACCACCCTGCACTTTACGGTGCTGGCAGTGCCCTCGGCTGTGGTGCTGCCTATGGCGCTTGCCCTGCTGCTGGACCTGAAGATCCCCGCACGCAGCGAGTTTCGCACTTTCTTCCTCAGCCCCATGATGGTCCCGGTGGCCTCTGTGGTGCTGATCTGGCAGGTGCTTTTCAGCTACAACGGAACGATCAACGAGCTGGTGAGCCTGTTTGGCGGCAGCCCGGTGGACTGGCTGCAGTCGGATTATTCCATGCTGGTTGTGGTGGCGCTGTTCCTGTGGAAAAACATTGGCTATAACATGATCCTTTTTATGGCAGGGCTTGCCAATATCCCCAAGGAACTGCTGGAAGTGGCGGACGTGGAAGGTGCCGGTGAGGGGTATAAGTTCTTTCACATCAAGCTGCGGTATCTCTCCCCAACGGTGCTGTTTGTTACCATCCTCTCGGTGATCAATTCCTTTAAGGTCTTCCGCGAAGTATATCTGCTTACCGGGGATTATCCGTTTAACCTGTATATGCTGCAGCATTTTATGAACAACACCTTCCGCTCTCTGGATTACCAGAAGCTTTCGGCAGCAGCCGTGATCATGGCGCTTGTTATGGTCGTTATTATCGCTCTGCTGTTTAAGGTGGAGGATGCGTTCGGAAGGGATGTGGAAGGATGAAAAAGAAACATCTCTTTGGCCGCGCACTTGCCTTTGTGCTGTGTTTGGTGTTTGCCGTGCTGTTCCTTTTGCCCACTGTGCTTACGTTCACTAATTCCCTTATGACTGAGGCCGAGATCAAGGCTAATTACGGTAAGGTCTTCTCCACCACGGGAGGGGGCTATATCTCGGCAAAGGTGAACCTTAAGCTGATTCCGGACAAAGTGAGCCTTTCACAGTATTTTAATGGCCTTGTCCGCTCGCCCCAGTACCTGCTGAAATACTGGAACAGCATCTTCCTGGTGCTGCCGATCGTGATCTTTCAGCTGGCGGTGGCGTCGGTTGCGGCCTACAGCTTTACCCGCTGGCGGGGAAAGATCAGGGACGGCCTGTTTTTCTTCTATGTGATCCTTATGCTTATGCCCTACCAGGTCACGCTGGTGCCAAACTACCTGGTGAGCAAATGGCTGGGCATCCTGAACACCCGCTGGTCCATTATTCTGCCGGGAATCTTTGCGCCGTTCTCGGTGTTCCTGCTGACTAAGTTTATGCGCCGCATTCCATTTGCGGTAATTGAAGCTGCCAAGGTGGACGGTGCTTCCGAATGGCAGATCTTCACACGAATCTGCCTGCCGCAGTGCGGTTCAGCGCTGTATTCGATTGCGATCCTTGTGTTTATTGATTACTGGAATATGGTGGAGCAGCCGCTGGTCCTGCTTCAGAACGCAGATGAACAGCCGCTTTCGGTGTTCCTGAGCTCCATCAATGCCGGCGAGATCGGCCTGGCGTTTGCCATGGCCACAGTATATATGATTCCCTCGCTGCTGCTGTTCCTCCATGGCGAGGCATACCTGGTGGAAGGTATTGCCGGCTCGGGCAGCGTGAAGGGATGATTGGAGAAACTGACTATGGAAATGAAGACTAAAAACAGAGCATGGGTAAAGAATGTTGCGATCATCCTGCTGGCAGTGCTGCTGGTGCTCACTCTGTTTTCCAACACTTTTATGAACCGCAGCCTGCCGGAAGTGGCAACTGCACCTGTGAGCAGTGATTCCCTTACGGTAAAAGTGCGCGGCACGGGTACCGTGAAGGCAAACGGAACCTTTGATGTGGTTGCCAACCAGACGCGCAAGATCCTTGCCGTTATGGTAAAAGAAGGCGACGAGGTGGAAAAAGGCGACGTGCTGTTTATTCTTGGCGAGGGCGACAGCGAAGAGCTTGCCGCTGCCACTGCTGAGCTGAAGCAGCTGCAGCAGAACTACCAGTCCACTGCGCTGAGCTACCCGGACCACACTGCCGACTATGAGATCATCGAGAGCCGCATCCACCGCGCGGAAGAAACCACTCTGGCAGCAGAGCGCGCACTGAACCAGGCAATCGACCGTATGAATGCAGTTGCTACCAGCACAAACAACGAAGGATATCAGAATGCGCTGGCGCAGTATAAGCAGGATGTGGCAAAGTACTACACGCTGATTCAGAAGTATTACGATGACATGTACAGCAGCCAGAAGATATCCGCCCAGATGAAACAGCATGTGGACCGTTCGCTGCAGTACAGCGAAAACTTTACTACCACAGATATGGCAAACGCAGTTTCTGAACTTCAGTCTCGAGTGACCGAACAGGAGAACAGTACTGCGATCCAGGGCGTAAAGCGGCTGGAACAGGAGCTTACGGCCCTGGAAAATGAGAAAACTGCAATTGAAGCAGATAACGCTGCCCTTGCACAGGAAAAGAATTCGGACCTTCCTATGGTAATCAATGCGCTTGATGCCCGCATCACAGAACTGAACGGCCTGATTGCAGAATTGCAGACGAAGATCGATTCTGACCCGGATTCCGCCAATGTGGCTGAGGCTCAGGCAAAAATTCAGGAATACAAAGCCATGCAGGAGCAGTGCAAAACAGAGATTGCCGCTCATGAAGCCCGCAAAACAGAAATCGACTCAGTAATAGCAGCAAATAACTCCAGACTTGCTGAGCTCGCCGCCGAAATATCCAATAAGCAGGCGGAAGTGACTGCCGCAAAAACTGCCCCCAGCACAAGCGAAGCCTATGCAAAACTGGATGCCATTAAAGCTGAGATCGAAGGCACAGTTAAGGCATTTGAAACAATTAAAAAAGATCTTTCCACCATGCTTCTTGAGCAG
>JAKSSN010000015.1 GCA_024403095.1 Oscillospiraceae bacterium | reverse complement strand
CTTGTGACCTCCCGCACGTCAAGCGGATGCGCTACCAGCTGCGCCAATCGTCCATTGCTTTAAGCAAGGGGGATTCTAATACAGAATCCCCCTTTGTGTCAAGTGTTTTTTCTCTTTTTCTTTCTTCAGCTCTGCTTTGGGCCAATAAACTCGCGGATCAGGGAGTCTGCTGCGATATCCTTATCTTCAATGTGGCCAAACAGCTGGATGGCAGGCAGAATGCTGCGCAGCTCATCAAAGCGCTCGATTCCTTCCGGAACCGAGCTGAGAAGCTTGGTTGCCGTGGTGTTCATGGCTGCCAGCTCAAACGCCAGTGAGGTATCAAACTGGAAATTTGCCTTGTTTTTAAACGGGGTAATATACAGTTTCTCGCCCCGGCGCACATTTGCCCACATGCCCATGGTCTCATCCGGACCTGCTCCGCGGAAATTATAGTCGCGCACCAGGCGGCGTACCAGCCGGAACCAGGTGCGTTTAAACACCACTTTGCCGTGGAACTCCACATCGCTGTTTGCGGCAATATGCAGCTTGAATGCTTCCGGGTGGCGCAGGGTAAACATATCGTTCAGACCGTGAATTCCCTCAAAAATAACCATCTCATCTTTGCCCAGGCAGATCTCATCACTGGGTTCTGCGCGCCTGGTGCTGGATGCAAAGTCATAGGAAGGGATCTGGATTGCCTTACCCTCTGAAAGGTCGGTAAAATGCTGGTTCAGCAGCTCGATATCCAGGCAGTAAGGGGATTCATAATCCGGGTCTCCCTCCGGGGTCTTGGGGGAAGTTTCGGGATTATAGGTGTTGTAATAGTCATCCATTCCCACATAATGCGTACGGATCCCTCTGCGCTCCAGTTCTTCCACCACTTTGTGTGCTGTGGTAGTTTTCCCGGAACCGCTGGGGCCGGAAAGCAAAATGATAGGGCTGTTTTTGCGGTTATCGCAGATCAGATCTGCCGCATGAACCACTTTTTCCTGGTAGGCTGCATCGCATTCTGCAGCAAATCCCGCCGGGTCTGCAATCGTTTTAAAATTAATATCTTCCAGCCTGTAGGCCATAAGCATTCTCCCTTCTGGAAAACTGTTACGCTGTTTTCTCTTCTGTTGTTTCCGGTTTTACATAGTTGGAAGGAGTAAACACTCCGGCAGAATTTTTGCCGGTTACTTCCTCGCCATCTTCCATCCAGGTATAAGACCAGATCGTGCTTCTGTCATAGTCGATTTTCCACATGCTGTGGGGATCCTGATTCAGAGTGTACTGCATCTCCTGCTCAGGGTCATAGATATACGGTTTGCCGTCCGGGTCGGAGATCACCGTCCAGGCGTGGGGAGACCGGTTGTGGCTCATAAAACCGCTGACGATCTGGGCATCGTAGCCCACACCGCGGCTCAAAGCCCAAAACGTTGCTGCAAAGTTATAGCAGTTGCCCTTTCCGGTGCTCAGCATGGTCTTGGCTTCCTTCACTTCCCAGCCCACTTCGCCCATGTCGTAGTAGTTGCGGCGAAGATAAAGGAACTTATCCCGAACATACCGGTATACGGCCTTCAGTTTTTCTTCCTGTGTCATGGAGTCCTTTGTATTGCCGGCAACCACGTCCGCAACCAGCTTATCCAGCTCGGCATCACCGGTGGTATAGCGGCCGTTCTCATCAAAGTGGAGGTCTCCAACGTTTTCATTAAAACTCAGGTATCCGTTTTCATCAAAGTAATACAGATAGCCCTGAATGTTCACAAAGCCGGTGCGGCGCTCACCGTTCACCGTCCAGTCCGCTGTGGGGGCGGTGCCGGCCGCTGTAATTGCACCAAAGCATGCATGCTTTCCGGCAACATCCGGGTAATAGGGGCCTTCTGATGCGTCTTCAATGCCCAGCAGGTGATTAAAGAGGACTGCCGCCTGGCCGCGGGTAATAGTATCGCCCAGGTCAGCCATTTCACGGGTCACATCCGCATTATAAAACAGCTGATTCAGCAGAGCAGCAAGTTCGCCCCTTGTGATTGCCTCATCCGGGCGGAAGGCTCCGTCCTTCAGCTGCATATATCCGGCCGTTACAAGCGCTGTGGCGGAGGGATAGCAGCGAGCCGTGGTAAGCACATCGTTCAGGAAGGTTTCGCCCTTGGGTGCCTCGGCAAACAACTCATACACCGCCATTGCTGTGTCGCTGCGGGTCAGTGCACGGTCGGGGTGGAAAAGGCCGTCCTTATCCGGCTCAAAATAATTGCCCTCGCTTGCCATCACAGGGCCGCAGATAGCAGCAAACGTCATATCATAGGTCAGGTCCAGCGTGGATACATCCACGGCTCGTCCGTTTCCATCGTCCCAGCCAAGGAAACCGGGCAATTCCGGAATATAATCCTGCGGCAGGCGGTTGCCCGGAACCACACTCAGGGTTTCGATCTCGTTTCCGTCCGGGTCCAGAACACGCAGATTAATTGCATTGGCAACCCCAAGCTCTTCCGCCGGAGCTGTGACTACTGCCTGCTGCGGCTCAGAAGAGGCCTGCGAGCGGACAGGGGCCTCCATTTTGGGGGTTATTGTTACAATGGAAAAAACCAGCATCACCAGGATCAGCAATGCGATCCCTGCCGGATTTGTTCTTTCGTGTTTCATATCTGTTTATCCTTTGCCGCCATTTTTCAGCACAAAATATGGCGCAGCCCGGCCGATGGTCAGGCTGCAGTCATAAAAGTTCCGGTTATTTCAGCAGGCTCTCGCCGACCTTGTAAATATCGCCCGCGCCTACCGTAAGGATCAGATCGCCCGGCTGAGCGATTCCGCGCAGTGTGTTTTCCAGCTGCTCAAAGGTGGCACAGAACAGCGAGCCCTTGATCTGCTGCTGCAGGTCAGCGGAAGAGATTCCGATGGTGTTTGTCTCGCGTGCGGCATAGATCTCTGCCAGCACGGCAATATCTGCACGGCGCAGCTGCTCAACAAAGTCGCCGAACAGGGCACTGGTACGGCTGTAGGTATGGGGCTGGAATGCAACGATCACTCGCTTGTAGTTCAGCTTTTCCACCATGTCCATCAGTGCGCTGAGCTCGCCGGGGTGATGGGCATAATCATCATATACATCAGCTCCGTTGAACTTGCCCTTGAATTCAAAGCGCCGTCCTGCGCCGCCAAAGCCGGCCAGACCGTATTTTACCGCAGTAGGCTTGATTCCAAGGCAGATGCAGGCTGCAGCTGCTGCCAGAGCATCCTTTACATTGTGTTCACCGGGCACGTTCAGCTGAACATCGGTAAAGACCTTACCTTTATAGATAATATCAAAGGTGGTTTTTGCGCCAAGATAATGGATGTTATCTGCATACACATCCGCATTGCTGCTCATGCCAAAGGTAAGGAGCTTGCGGTCGATTCCCTTCAGCGTGTCCATGGTGTTTTCATCATCGATGTTTGCAACCACATAGCCGAATTCGGGCACACGCTCGGCAAATCTGCGGAAGGAATGCTTAACGTCCTCAAGGTCCTTGAAGAAGTCCAGATGATCGGCTTCTACATTCAGAATAACCGCAACGGTTGGATAAAACTCCAGGAAGGAATTGCAGTATTCGCAGGACTCCATAACAATGGTGTTTCCGCTGCCAACACGGTGGCCGGCGTTGGAAAGCAGCGGCAGAGTTCCGCCGATCATGACTGTGGGGTCCTTTTCCGCGGCCATAAGAATGTGCGTGGCCATGGAAGTGGTAGTGGTTTTTCCGTGGGTGCCGGAAATGCAGAGCGCGTTATTGTACCCGCGGCTGATCTCGCCCCAGGCCTGGCTGCGCTCGAACACGGGAATGCCGCGCCGGCGTGCTTCCTGAATTTCAGGGTTGTCATCATGCACTGCTGCGGTGCGGACCAGAAAGTCCACATCTGCCTCCAGGTTTTCGGGGGAATGACCCTTATATACTTTAATTCCCTTTCCGCGCAGGGCAATCACGTTCGTTCCTTCGCTGAAATCGGAACCCGTAACTGTGATGCCCATCCCATGCAGTACTTCTGCCAGGGATGACATGGAAACGCCGCCGATTCCAACCAGATGCCCTTTGCGCCCGGGGGAAAGATAATTCTCAAAAGAGACCATGATAGTTTCTCCAGTAATAAATCGTATTTGTGCCGTTGAAGGCAGACCGCATTTATGGTATTATAATACCGAGGAACGGTCAATGCAAGTGGGTCTTTCCCTTGGGTTCCCGTTCAAAAAACATGCTGTTTCAGCTGATGTTTCCAGCCGAAAGGAGGCTGTCAAATGGCCGCTGCAACTCCTCCCAAATATATTAAAAACATTCTGTTTGCTCTTCGTTCCCGCGGACATGCTGCTTACCTGGTAGGCGGCTGTGTGCGTGATGTTATGCTGGGGCTCACCCCCAACGACTGGGACATCTGCACCTCTGCCATGCCTGAGCAGATTATGGAAATATTCCCGGATTCTGATCCTACCGGCATCCGCCAGGGCACCATAACCGTAAAAAGCGGCAAACGCAGTGCGGAGGTCACCACTTTCCGTTCCGAAAGCAATTACACCGACCACCGCCACCCGGATTCTGTGATGTTTGTGGGTGACCTGGTGGAAGATCTTCGCCGCCGGGATTTTACAGTGAACGCGATTGCCTACTCGGTCGATGGCGTGGTAGTAGACCCCTTTGGCGGCCGGGCCGACCTGGAAGCAGGGATCCTGCGCTGCGTGGGCGACCCTATGGTCCGCTTTGAGGAAGATGCGCTGCGAATGTTCCGCGCGCTTCGTTTTTCTGCACGCTTTGGTTTTCAGATTGAAGAAGCCACCCTGGCCGCAATTCAGGCAAAGTCCCACCTCTCCGAGGCTGTTTCCGCCGAGCGCGTCCGTGACGAGATGGAAAAACTGCTCGTCAGCGACCATCCCGAATATTTTGCCATTGCGGTGGAAAGCGGCCTGATGGACCGTTTCCTGTCGTTTCGCCCGGCTGATCTACGCGAAAAACTGAGTTATCTTGCCTCTGTAGGCAAAAAGGCCAACTACCGCTGGGCTTCTCTTGCCCACACTCTGGAAGCGGAAGGCTGCATCCCCTCGGTGCGCGAATTCCTTTTCTCGCTGCATATCGACAGCCGCACCCTGCGTTGCTGTACCGATGCCGCTCAGATCCTCCACGGCCCCATTCTGAACACGACCATTGCCTGGAAGAAATGCCTCTCGGTTTACGGCGTGGATTCCGTGCAGTGCGCTGCAGAATACTTTGACGCAAAATACCATGGGCAGGGACGTGAAACCCTGCGCAGCATACTGAAAAGCGGCGAATGCTTTTCGGTTTCCCATTTGGCTGTTACGGGGCGCGACCTGCTGAACCTTGGATACAAAGGAAAAGCTTTGGGCGAAATACTGGCGTTTCTGCTGGATTATGTGATCGAACACCCTGAATTCAATTCCCGCGAATTGCTTCTTACCCTCATCACCGGCATGGAGGAAACCTGATGGACAGTTGGGAAAACCTGAAAAAAGAATGCGCTTTGTGCAGCCGCTGCCCCTTGGGTGAAACGCGAACAAAGCTGGTTTTCGGCACCGGAGTGGAGAGCGCCTCCATCCTGTTTGTGGGCGAAGGCCCCGGCGAGCAGGAAGATCTGCAGGGAGAACCCTTTGTTGGCCCCGCCGGAAACCTGCTGGATGACATGCTGGAGATCATTGACCTCAGCCGAAAAACCAACGTATATATCGCTAACATTGTAAAATGCCGGCCGCCAAAAAACCGCGACCCAAAGCCGGAAGAGGCTGCTGCCTGCCGTGAATGGCTGCAGCGCCAGATCGATCTTGTGCAGCCAAAGCTCATCGTGTGCCTGGGGCGCATTGCCGCCACCCACCTGATTCGGGATGATTTTCGCATCACCAGGGAGCACGGGCAATGGTTTGATGTGTCCGGGATCCCCTGCACAGCAATTTACCACCCCTCCGCACTGCTGAGGGATGAATCAAAGCGGCCGGAGACCTTTGTGGACCTGATTGCGATCCGCAGCAAGATTCGCGAGCTTTGCCCGGAAGTTTATTCCGGCTCTGCCCTATGAAGAATGCCCCTGTGATCCGTTTGGCCAAAGCCGAGGACCTGCCGGAACTGATTTTTCTCTGGCAGAAGGCATTTGGCGACGAAGAACCGTTTATCCGCGGTTTTTACTCCCTGCTTCCCGGCATGGGATTTGCTTTGGTTGCCGTGCACGAAAACCGAGTTGTTGCTGCAGCCCATATGATCACCGGAATGGATTATATCGATTCGGCTGGCCATGCACACCCGGCAGCTTATCTGTACGCGGTTTCGGTACGGGAGGATCTGCGGGGTGCGGGCATTGGAGGCATTCTGGTGGAAGCTGCTGCCAAAGAGGCGCTTCGCCGTGGGGCTGAAATGATCACCACCTCCCCAGCGGAAGAAAGCCTTTACCCCTGGTACGCGCAGCGAATTGGCACGGTGTTTACCCTCAGCCGAACGAGCCACTCTGCCCTTCCGGGCCCCATGCTTTCCTGCGACCCAATCAGTGCAGAAGAATATGCCTGCCGGCGCGAACAGCTTTTGAGCGGCAGGCCTCACCTTCGTGTTTCGGATGCAGTCATGCAGCTGCAGGAGCTTTTGTGCAAGTGCTGCAGCGGAGGGCTTTACGCTGTACCCGGCGGTTTATTTACCGCCTCCGTGTTCGGCGGTGAAAAAGCTGTGCTCAGCGAGTGCATCGGCCCTGACCCGCAGCAGATTGCTGCTTCTGCCGCCAGCCTTTTTCACGTGCAGGCAGCAGAATACTGCACTGCCGGTACCGGCAGCCCGTTTCTCTCTTCCACCGAGCCGATTGCAGAACTTACGGAATGGAACCTGATCTTTGATTAATTAAACCAACAGCAGCTTTCCAAACGCTTTTGGAAAGCTGCTGTTTTCTTTTTGGGGGAAACAAAAAAGCCTGCGGCGTCCCGCAGGCTTTTCTGTTAAGCAATTTATTCGAATTACTTGATGCCGTACTTCTTGTTGAACTTATCAACGCGGCCGCTGGTGTCGACCAGCTTCTGCTTGCCGGTGTAGAAGGGGTGGCACTTGGAGCAGATTTCAACCGTGATGTCCTTCTTGGTGGAACCAGTCTCGATGATAGCACCGCAGGCGCAGCGGATGGTGGTCTGCTGGTAATTAGGATGGATACCCTGTTTCATAATTATGATCTCCTCAATTCTGATGCTGCCTTGATTGTGCCCTCGGCATAGTTACAAGACGCGACATGTATTTTAGCATGCACTCTGCAGAATTGCAAGAGTTTCTGCCCGGGTTTTCTTCCTTTTTCTGAAAGATTCCTGGTCGGTTTTGGTCCTTCTCTCAAGGGCATATTTACTGTTTTTCTGCCTGCACTTTTACGCGGTATTCTCTGCCCACACTCAGGAAATACAGCACGCATTCCTTTACCGGCAGCTCAAAGATCTTTTCCAGTGCGGCCCGGTAAGCATTGATCTGCGGTGCATAATAGGCCGCGCGCTCTTCCAGGTCGGCATCGGTCCAAACCCGGTCGGTCTTATAATCCACGATCACAATGCCATCCGGCTCGACCAGGCAGCAGTCTGCCACGCCCTGCAGCAGCACTTCCTCCTGGGAGTTCGTTGGCAGCAGCTCGCTGGCACGGCACAAAACAGAAAAGCGGAATTCCCGGCGAATTTGTTCTGCCGCGCGCATACGCTTGCCCAAAGGCGAGGCAAACAGCCGGCGAATGGTTTCCGCACTCACCGCTTCTGCTTCGCCGGGGCTGATAAACTTCTGATGCTGCAGGCGGGAGATCTCTTCTGTAATCTGTGCTGCCGTATCTGCCTTTTCATAGTCCATATACTGCAGCACCTTATGGGTCGCTGTGCCTCGCTCGGCAGCAGTGAGGCGGCGGGTCTCTTCTCCCCCTGCGCTCAGGTCCGGGATCCGAAACAGGAATTCCTTTGGTGCATGGAGCAGCTCTGCAGCTTCCTTTTCCTCTTCGCTCGCAGCTTCGCTGATGCCGGTTGCCGTGAGTTTCGAAGGCAGCTCCACCGCGTCTTCCTGCCTGTAAACAAATTCCAGCCGTTCCTTCAGCTCTGCCTGCAGGACTGCAGCATCCTCTGCTTTTGTTTCGGCAGCCGGTTCGTCCGGTACATTGCCATTTTCCACAGCAAGCTCATCTGCCATAACCAGGTGCAGATTCCGTTCTTTATCCGCCTTGCAGGCATACACCAGCCAGCCCAGCATGGTTTTGTACCCGTAAAACGGCAAGGCGTTCCGGGGGCTGGAAACGCTGGCCAGGCTCCCTATCTTTGTAATTGTTTCATCTGCCTTGCCGCCCATCATTCCGGTAATGATCAGCCGTTCCCTTGCGCGGGTCATGGCAACATACAGCAGGCGCATCTCTTCCGACAGCGTCTCGCGGTCGGTTTTGATCTTGATTGCCTGCTTTGCCGGGGACGGATAGCGCTGCCTGAGATCAAGGTCAATGACATTGGACCCAACGCCAAGCTCGCGGTCCAGAATTACGGCCTCGTTTGTATCCCGCAGGTTAAAGATTCGGCCAGTGTCGCAAAGGAATACCACCGGGAACTCCAACCCCTTGGATTTGTGAACCGACATGATCTGTACCGAGGAGCTGCCGCCTGCAGCAGGCGCTGGCTCACGACCGTTTTCTCTCATTTTTTCGATCCAACGCAGGAACCGATGCAGGCCATGATAGCCCGTGGATTCATATCGTTCTGCCAGCGCCGCAAAATTCAGCAGATTGTCTCGCTTTTCGGCTGCATTCGGCATGGCACTGCATATCGCCATCATATCCAGCTCGTTTATTACCGTCCACACAAGTTCGCTCACCTGCATGTCCGGTGCCAGGGTACGCAGACGGGCATAAAGGGCAAGAAATTCGCTGCTCTTTTTATGCCCGGCAGCTGCGGCACTCTGCAGAGCTGCATAGAAATTTTTCTTTTTTCCGCTGGCGCGTACCTCCGCCAGTTCATCTGCCGTAAAGCCAAACCGCAGGTACCGCAGCACGGTAAGCAGCGGTATATCCTTGTTGGGGTTGTCGATCACATCCAGCATTGCAAGCAGTGCAGCCACCTCGGCGCTTTCAAAGAAGCCTCCCACACCATTGGAGGTGGAAGGGATCCCATACCGGGCAAGGACCCGGCGGTAGGTTCCAGCCACCTTGTTTGCGCTGCGCATCAGAATGGCAATGTCGCTGTAGGTCAGGGGGCGTGTCTTTTCTCCCGCACCCACGGTAATTCCCTGCTGCATCAGCAGCCGGATCCGCCGTGCCACATAATCTGCTTCCTGCTCCTGGGCGTCCATTGATTCTGCTTCGTCGTCTACTTCGCCTTTTCGTTTTTTCAGCACACAAACTTCCGGCTTGGGCACACTGCCCATGTACACGGCACCCAGCTTCAGCCTGGTGTTTTCATCATACTCGGTGTCGCCCAGTTCCGGCGACATGCAGGTGCCGAACACCGCATTTGCGGCATTCAGGATCTCGGCACGCGAACGGAAGTTTTCCTGCAGGCGGATCTGGCGTGGAGCCCCCTTGGAATTCGGCGTATAGTCGGCATAGGTGCGCATTTTTTGTTCAAACAGTTCCGGCGCGGCCAGGCGAAAACGATAAATGGACTGTTTCAGGTCGCCTACCATAAACAGGTTGCTGTGCGCAGCCTGAGAGGAAGCCGGATCGGAGTTTCGACGGGCAATGGCACTGAAGACCGTTTCCTGCACGGCGCTTACATCCTGGTATTCATCCACCATGATCTCGGTATAGCGCTGGCTGATCTGGGCTGCAATTTCGGTCGGGCGGCCATTTTCATCCGTCAGCAGGCGCGCTGCGCTGTGCTCCAGATCCGCATAGTCCAAAAGACCTGCCTTCTTTTTATCGGCTGCATAAAGCGCATCAAATTCCATGGTAAGGCGCAAAAGCGCAGTCATGATCGGTGCACAGCTCTGCACTTCCGCATTTTTCTGTTCCGCTTTTGCATTTACCAGTGCATTCAGGCGCTTAAATTCATCTTTGCAGGCATCGCGCTGCACTTTAAACAGCTCATTGCGTTCTTCATCCAAGGGCTTTTTGCGCGCCCCTTTTCCCGAAACGCTGGGCCACCCCAGGGGCCTGCCGGCAAACACGGCCTCCCAGCAGTGATCATTCGGGGTCCAATTGTCTTCCCCGCGGTCAGTTCCGTTCTCCTCCACCACTTCTGCCAGTTTCTGCAGCTCATCCACTATGATCTGCAGATTTTCTCCATACGGCCGCTGCAGATTCGGTTCTTCCGCAATTTCTTCTTGCCGCTGCAGCATTTCGCTCAGCCAGAACCGGGCACGCTTCCGCACATCGCTCAGGATCTCGCGTTCCCAGGCGCTGCCGGTAAACGCGTGATTTTCGCTTTCCAGGCGCAGGATCTGATTATCCACCCACTGTTCCGGCCTTGCGTGGGCCTGCAGCTGGGCATGCAGCTTGAGCACCAACTCGGCAAGGCGGTGGTCATCGCGGCCTTCGCCAACTGTGTCTGCCAGGTTAAGAAAGCCCCGGTCCGTCTCGCCGGCGGCGTAGTGCTCTTCCAGCAGCCGTTCCAGCGCTGCCGCTTTCATGGCCGCTGCGCGGTCATCATCCACTATTTTAAAATCCGGCGCAATTTTAGCCTCCGCTGCATTTTCCCGCAGCAGATCTGCGCAAAAGCTGTGGATCGTGCCTATTTTTGCCCGGCGGCACAAGGCGCTCTGCCGGCGCAGAAAACGGTTATCCGGGTCTTCCTGCAGCAGTTCGCTGATTGCGGCAGCAATTCTGCCCCTCAGCTCTGCGGCTGCCGCACGGGTAAAGGTGATGATCAGAAAGCTGTCGATATCTGCCGGTGCCACCGGGTCAGTCATATATCTGGTCAGGCGCTGAATCAGCACTCTGGTTTTTCCACTGCCTGCGCCCGCTGAAACAAGGATCGAGCTGCCACGGGCATCGATCGCATTCTGCTGGGAAGGGGTCGGCTTTATCGTTTCACCCATGTTCTCTCATCTCCTCTTCAATCAGTTTCCACACATCCGGTGCCTTCAGCTTGGGCTGCATCCGTTCGTTTCCTTCGCCTTCGCCCGCTGCAAATCGGCACATCGGCCGGTAGTCACAGTGGTCACACACCAGCGTGCTGCCTTTTACGCAGGGGTTGGTCTCAATGCTTCCGCGGTGCAGCTCAGCCGCCATTTCGCTCAGCTGCGTTTCCACATGGGCAGCCAGCTTTCCCATCTGCTCCAGGCTGGCAAGGTTTTCTTCATCCACCTTGCCGCTGCGGTTCAGATGAACCGGTATAAATTCCTTTTCTTCAATTGCTGCCCCGTTTTCCCAGGCATTCATCACATCCGCTTCGTCCAGCACCAGTCCCGAACGGCGGATCTTCTTTTTCCGTTCTTTTTCCACTTGCTCCGGCTCCAGCTTTCCGCTGGCAGAGACCATTTTATCCTTTGCCGGAATATACATGATTCCGGCCGGGACGATCTCTTTCCCCTCAAAGTGCTCGCTGCCGCCCTGCTGCAGAGTAAAGAGATACATCAGCATCTGCAGGCTGTTGCCATACCACACATCACTCAGGTTAAAGGCCTTGCTGCCGGTTTTATAATCCGCAACACGCAGGTAAAGCTTTCCCTCATGCTCCCAGCCGTCAATGCGGTCAGCAATGCCGGTGAGCTGCATGGCAGTGCCTTTCTCTCCCAGCCGGTATGGCTTAACGTCCGTTGCCTTGGAAAAATCGAACTCATACTCCATCGGCTGAAAATCAGACTTGCGCAGCTCTTCTGCCATATCCGCCACGATCTGCTGTACTTCCGCTTCCAGGCGGCGGAACAGATAAATAAAGCGGGCGCTCTTTTCGCTGAGATTATCCATTTTGTTTTCCACATAGCTGCGGATATTGGCAGCCGTGATCTCTCGCAGCTGTTCGTCCCCAACCTTGCGAAAGCCGCCGAGCTCCATTACAGCGCGTGCGGTGTTTTCCAGAACATCATGGAAAAACGTGCCGATCTCCGGCGGGGTAAAGCCGGCAGGCTGATAGGGTTCTGCCTTCAGGCCATATTTGCAGAAGTATTCATATCTGCAGGCATGCCAGGTATCCACCTTGGAGGCGCTCAGGCGCAGCCGCTCCCCATATAAGGCTTTCACAGCCTCTCCGCTCAGGCTTTCACTCTGCCGATTGGCCGCATTCAGCAGTGCCTGCAGGCGCTCAGGCTGCGTCTGCTGGAAATATGCGCGGGCAGCCTCTGCTTCCGGGCTCTGTTCCAGTCCAGCCGCCAGCGCAAGAGCCGGGGCCGGCGCTGCCATGCGGATCCGGTTCAGCTGTGCGTGCTGCCGCTCTTTTCCAAAAAGCGCTGCCGCGCGGCTATAGACCACAGATTCTCTGGTCTGGTTTCCATCATTATCATAAGCCGGCAGGCAGAGGATCAGCCCCTGCGAGGGGATCGTAAGGCAGTGATAGATCAGCGCAAACTCTCGCCACAGCTCCTGTTCCTTCGCCCCACCGATATGAATTTCCATTTCCAGCATGCGCTGCCTGTCTTCGGCAGAAAACAGGCCAGATTCTGTCTCTGGGGCGGGAATATGGGCATCGTCTGCCCCCAGCACGATCAGCCAGCGAACATGGCGGCTGCGCATCCGGTCAAAGTCTCCTGCCGCCACGCGGTCCAGAGCCACTGGAATAGTACCGATCTCATACTGCCCCAGCATGGTGGTAAACAGGTCTGCAAAATCTGCGGTGCGCATCTCCATGGTGCCGGCAATGGCAGCCGTCTGCTCCAATGCTCCAGCCAGAACATTCCAAAGCTGGCGGTACTCCTCCGCTGCCGCATCTCGCCCCGCCTCTTTCAGTGTTTCTGCGCGGCGGGCCAGCGTTTCCGGCAAGTGGGCTGCAGTCATAAAATCTGCCAAAGCGCGCACGTGATCCTGCACTGTTTCGGCGGCGGCACTTTGCGCCGCAAGCTGTTTTAACGGCGCTGCCAGCTGTTTCCGGCTGCGGTTCAGTTCCTGCAGCAATTCTCGGTCCTCATCGGTCTCCTCCGGCACAAAGCCGCGGGGGTTCTGTTTCCAGTCCCCGCTCTGCAGCCAGGCATTGCCGCGGATCCTCCATTTAAAAATATAGTTCTCCAGCCGGTCGGCCTGTTCGGCTTCCAGGCCGGTGAGCCCGGTGTGCAGGTAGCTGATCACATCGTCGGTGTCCCAGCCGCCGGTAATGATCTGGTACGCTTCGCTGATCAAAGCGGGCAGCGGCCGGGTAAGCAGGCTGGTTTTTCGTGTGGAGTACAGCGGAATGCCATAGTGCGCAAACATACTTTCCAGCGTGGTGCGGTATTCGTCAAACCCGCGTACCGCAACGGCGATATCCCGCCAGCGGCAGCCTTTTTTCTGCACCAGCTCCAAAGCCTTTGCAGCCGCGAATTCACATTCGGCACTGCGGCTGTCGGCCGTATAAAGCTCTACTGCCCCGTTTTCGTCGGTGAAATGTTCTTTTCCAAAGGCAAACATTGCATCGGCAAATGCCAAAAGGGCAGGGTCTTTCCCGGTGGCGGATGCCGTAAGCACCATCTCCTTCAGGGGGATACGCTCTTCTTCTGCAAATTCTTTCAGCTTGAGTGCTGAAATACGCGACATTCCAAACAGCTCATTGGTTCCGGCCAGGCCATCCATCGTCAGGCACACCGTAAGGTCTGCTCCGCTGCGCAGCAGGGCGCGGATCACCAGCAGCTCCTGCATGGTAAAATCAATAAAGCCATCAATAAACACATGCTTGCCTGCACCAACCTTGTGCGCGGCAATCTGTTCCGCCAGCCGGGTCAGCCGGTCCAGGGGGTCAGCATACCCTGCAGAAGCAACGCTGTCGTAGGCTTCCATCACCAAAGCCATGTCTTCCAGCTTGGCAGCAAGGTCTCTTTCCCCTGCTTCCAGGCAGTCAATGGCCGCATTGGCAAGAAAAGATGCCTCGGCTCCTGCTGTTTTCATTTCATCCATTGCATGCAGAAGGGCCGTCATCATCCGGGTCTTCTCCATGCCGCTGCCGAATACCTTCAGCCGCTGGCCAATGGCCTCCATTGCCACAGCCATGCACAGCATGCGCCCGCCCTGGTCCAGGGTGCGCACGGCACCGCCTCCCAGTTCCGCATTCACTCTGCGGCAAAGGCCGGTAAAGCTGAGCACTTCCGCATACAGGGAAATGCTGCTGCCGCACACCGCGCACAGTTCGCGCTCTGCCTCGTGGCTGTACTGCTCCGGCACGATCAGCCATATTCCCTCTGTTTTATTGTTTACAAGTTCCCGGATCTGCTGCATAACGGCAGATGTTTTTCCGCTGCCTGCCTTTCCGGTGATCAATGTGAGCATTTGTGTTCTCCTTTGCCTTATGTTTCCGGCATGTGCGGTTCACTTCTTTTTAAGGATCACCGCCCGGGATCCCAGCTGCCGGAACACCTTCATAAACTGTGCTTTTTCCACCTTTTCGTTGTAATCCAAGGGGTCAGCAATATAAAAATACTCTTCATCCATGCCGCAGCAAACCATACAATGCAGGGTATTAAACACCCGGTGGTATTTTCCGCCCGGCAGTTCATAACCGCCGCATTTATCAAAGCGGATATCCTGAAAATGGAGCGATGCCCAAAAGATAAACGGCATTCCCTCCTTCAGGCATTCTTCCAGCTTTTCCTGTTCGCAGCCGGTCAGGTCAATCGGCTCCCAATCGCTGCTGCCAGCCGCCGCCAGATAGGCGAGGGCCGCCTTTATGATTGGGCCGGCAAAGCAGTAGTAGCCTTCCTCCGGGCTGCCATCCTCTTTGTGCGGGTCGCCCATATACAGCTCATCCGGGTCGGTTCCGAACCACTCCCTGCTGCGGGGCAGGTAATGATCCGCCAGGTCGCACTTATCCGCTGCAAAGCCCAGAAAATTCAGGATCTCGCAGAGGGATGTGATCTCGCAGCCATTGGGAAGCTCTGGCTTCTGAAGGATCTGAGGAACGGGAAGAATAATTTTCATAAAATTTGCCTCGTTTCTGTTCATTCTTTTTCTACCGGTATGATAACAGAGCGCCTGTGAAAAAAAAAGACCTGTTCCAGCTTGCCCTTCCACTCTTTTCGCTCTATACTCTGCCCATAGTAATCGATCGTGAGGACATATAATCATGCAGCAGTTTTGGACCAAACTGGAAACACAGCTGAAAGCTCTGCCGGCTGTATCCGGATTCTATTATCAGGATCTTGCCACCGGCAGCACCTATGAATACAATGCCGATCTTCCGCTGCAGGCAGCCAGCGTGATCAAGCTGTTTGTGCTTGCCTGCACCATGCAGCAGATCCGCGACGGAAAGATTACGGAAGACACCATGCTCCCCCTTACCAAGAACGACCGTGTTCCCGGCTGCGGAGCGCTCAGCCACCTGCACAGCCTGAATCAGGTTTCGGTTGGCGATCTTTGCCGGCTCATGACCGTGATCAGCGACAATACCGCCACAAACCTGCTGATCGATGCCATGGGGATCGACTGCATCAACGATTATATCGCCTTTCTTGGCTGTACCGGCACCCGGCTGCGCCGCCGGCTGCTCGACGCGGAGCTTGCCGCCCGCGGGATTCACAACACCATTACAGCAGGCGAAGTTGGCCGCCTCCTTGCCTCCATTGCCCGCCGAGAACTGGTGAGCCCCCAGGCTAGTGACCAGATGCTGGCCATGTTAAAGGACCAGCAGATCAACCACAAAATTCCATTCTATCTCTTTTCCCTGCCAAACGCACCGGAGATTGCCCATAAGACCGGCGAAGACGAGGGAATCACTCATGACTGTGCCATTCTATATGGCAGCAAGTCCTATATTACGGTCTTTTGTTTTAACGAGGCAGATGTGCCGGCATGTGAGCGCGCGATTGCGGAGCTTTCGCTGCAGATCTGGCAATTCCTCAACGGCACCAATTAAAAACAGACACAGGGTACCTTCAAGTTTGAAGGTACCCTGTGTTTCTATTCCTATCAGTGTTTACTTTTTCCTACTGCTGCCAGTTTGCGTTCGCGGCGTTTCAGCACATCCTCGCCCTTGGGCTGAATATCTCCTGCCTTGGTAAGTGCCCACTTGGTCATCATGGGGCCAACCAGTTCATAGACCAGCACAGCAAACAGCACAATATTGCGGATCAGCACGCCATCGCCCGGCAGAGCAGATGCCGTTACGCACATGCCAAGTGCAACACCTGCCTGGGGAAGCAGCGTAATACCCAGATAATCCACAGTGCTCTTGGTGCAGTGCACCAGCTTTGCCGATTCTCTTGCGCCAAAATATTTGCCCAGGGAACGGGAAATGATGTACAGGATACCGATCAGCACTGTGCTTGCCTGGGAGAAAACGCCCAGCTCCAGCTCTGCGCCGGAAAGCACAAAAAACAGCACCATAATGGGCGATGTCCAGCGGTCCGCAATGTGCATGATCTCCTCGCTCAGGGGGCAGAGATTGCAGAATACGCTTCCCAGCATCATGCATACCAGCAGCGAGGAAAAGCTGATGGTCACAGGGCCAACAGGAATGCTGAGCATCGAAAGCGCCACCGTAAGAAAAACGAATCCAATGCTCATAACCAGGCGGTTGGTGTTGGAGTTGAACAGGCGTTCCAGATGTGCCAGCACGGCGCCGGCAATTGCGCCAAGCAGCAAGGATGCCGTGATCTCAATAATGGGGTTTGCCACAACGGTGTACAGGTCCACCGTTCCGCTCTTCAAAGCCTTGGCAATGCCAAAGGACACCGCAAACAGGATAAGGCCTACCGCGTCATCCAGTGCAACAATGGGCAGCAGCAGCGAAGTCAGCGGGCCTTTTGCCTTAAACTGGCGCACTACCATCAGCGTGGCTGCGGGAGCAGTTGCTGCCGCAATTGCACCAAGGGTGATTGCCGCAGGCAGCGAAAGCACCTGGGGCATAAGAAAATGGAACAGGATCAGGACCAGATCTACAAACAGGGTTGCCACAACCGCCTGCAGGATGCCGATCACGGTTGCCTGCTTTCCGGTTTCCTTCAGCTGGGAAAGGCGGAACTCATTGCCGATGGAAAAAGCGATAAAGCCAAGCGCTACTTTGGAAATGATTTTGATGTTTTCCAGCTGTTCAAAAGAGGAAAAGCCAAGGCCCGGGATTCCAAGTGCGCCGATCACGCAGGGGCCGATCAGCACACCCGCGAACAGATAGGCAGTAACATCCGGCATCTGTGTTTTTTTCAGCACACGGGTCATCAGCAGGCCGGCAAAAATAGCCACAGATAAAGATAATAATTCGGTCATTTATATATACTCCTTTGCAGAACCACTCCGCACATTTATTACTCTCTTAAGTTGCTCTCTCAAGCCGCCATATTTTAGGGCAAATAGAACAAAAAAGCAACACTTGTTTTGTGCATAATGTGACAAAATTATAACGTATTCCTTTGGTTCCGCTTTTCCTTCCTTTTGCATTCTATCTTGCCTGATTTTTGGAAAAATGTTAAAATTCTTGTGTAATTGTATGCTGCATTTTCCTTTTGAGGATCGAATTATGAAAAAAACATCCTTAATTCCAATTATTCTCGCTGCCGCCATTTTGCTCTGTGCATGCGGTGCCGGGAACAGCTCTACAACAATCGGTTCCGCTGCTGAAAAAACGGACCTGCCTTCCGCTGACCTGCATGCTGCAAGTCTTCAGGCTTCCGGTTCCTATGGTTCCATTTATCCTTATACCGGCAGAGCACTGTATTCTTTGCCGGATGCCAGCGGCCAGGGTTTTGTCACCGGCTATGTTTATGGCATGTTTGATTACCTGGGCAATCGGGTCAGCGATGCCGTTTATTCCGGCATTCAGCGCCTGAGTTATTACAGCACTTCTAATTTTTCTGAACTGCCGCTGCCCCTGTGGGTCCTGGAATCGCAGAGCGAGACCGGGTTTAAATATGCGCTTGCCGCCGCTGACGGGAGTTTTGTAACCGCCCCCATCTACGACAGCATTTATGGCATTGGCTGCGGTGCGGTTGCTGTGATTGGCACAGGAGCAAGCGCCCACTTTGCCGTATACGATACCCTCGGCAATATTCTGTATACGGAATCTTCTGCCGGTCTTTCCGGCCGGGTAACCGAGCGCACGGCCTTCTGTATCAACAGCAGCGCCGACCGCATCATCTTTGAGCTTTCCGACGGCTATGATCTTTTCGACCTGCACGGGAATCACTGCTCCGGCCCCTGGTATTATGTGGGCGAATTTAACGACGGCGCTGCCCCCGCTGCACTTGGCCCCGGGCAGTATGGTATGATCGACCCGGATGGTCAGCTGCTCATCAGCATGAGCTACGATTATGTGTCGGAATTCCTCAACGGCCACGCCCTGCTGGAAGCCGATGGCTATTACCGAGTCATCGACCGCGAAATGAACATTCTCTTTGGCCTGAAAGCCGACTATGCAAGCCTGAATGACTATGGAATTTCCTGCAGCCATGATGCTGCCTGGCACTTTTACGATTTTAACGGCACGGAGCTGCTGAACGACAGGACCTACAGCTGGACAGGCCTTTACGGCACCCGTTTCTTCACCCGCAGCACAGATGCCGGCGTTGCCGTGATCAACGTGACCAACCAGTTTGAAACGGTTCTTTCGGGCATTCATTCTGTTTCCCCGTTCTATACCATGCTGGGCACTGCTCCGGTTCCTTACCTCCAGGCCTCTAAAACCGATAACAACGGCAAAGTGATTGCCTCCTACCTTTTGGACCAGCAGCTTGGAACGGTATACAGCTTCAGCGGCGACTGTTATTGGGATGCCGTGCAGGACAAAGCCTCCGGAGAATGGTATCTGGTGCAGTATGTAAACGGGGAAGGCCTTCTCTATACCATTGACCTGGTTCCTTTGTGTCCCTTTTCCTATTCCGGCACGATCTATGACGGCATGGTCTTTTACACCGACGGAAACAGCTTTACCGCCCGCGATTTTTACGGCAATCAGATCTTTCAGACCGACCTGTTCTGATCACTTTATGGAGGTGTTCTCATGAGTTATATTGAAATTGCAAATCCTTCTCTCTCCGCTTCGATCAACACGCTGGGCGGAACCATTCACAGCCTTCAGCTGGATGGCGTTGAATATTTTTGGCAGGGCAGTGAGAAGTACTGGCCCCGCCAGGATCTGA
>JAKSSN010000149.1 GCA_024403095.1 Oscillospiraceae bacterium | reverse complement strand
TATCATGGCTGATAAGAAAAAAGTGGTTGCATTTACCGCTGGCCGCCGCAACGGCACCGGTGAGACCATTGTAAAAATTGCTCTGGAAGCTATCGCAAAGATGGGCATCGATGTAGAACTGATCCGTCTGAACGAGTGCGACCTGCACCCCTGCACCGCATGTGCAGCCGGTCCCTGCCACAGCAAGGGCCCCGGCGCCTGCATCTGGAAAGATGACGGCCCCTGGCTGAACGAGAAGTTCCTGGATTCCGACGGCTACATCCTGGCTGCTCCTGTCTGGTCTCTCTCTCCCTGCGGCATTGTCACCGACTTCCGTGACCGTGTATTTGGACCCAAGATGGATATGGCTATGTGGGAACGCAACAGCGGTTCTCCCGAGTGGGCCAAGGGCCGCGTAAAGCAGCGCCCCGGCGCACTGATCTCCGTTGGCGGCGCACTCACCGAGAACTGGACCAGCCTTGGTATGCCCACCCTGTACACCACCACCTTCTCCGCACAGACCAACGTTGTTGACAACATGAACATGTACGCCTGCGGCGACGCCGGCGAAGTTCTGCTGCGTGAAGATGTTGTTACCCGTGCCCGTTACCTGGGCGAAAACCTCGGCCACGCCGTTCTGAATCCCCAGATCGATTGGGAACACCGCTGGCTCGGACCCGACACCGGCGATGCATGCCCCGGCTGCCACTGCAGTGTTGTGATCGCAAAGCCCGGCCGCAACTATGTGGAATGCGCAATCTGCGGCCGCAAGGGCAACATCTCCCTGGATGCAAACGGCTGCATTCAGTACACCTGGCCCGAAGACACCCGCGACCGTCTGACCATGATGGGCAAGTTCGACCACGCACGTGAGATCGAGCGCCACGGCCAGATGCGCGCCAAGTTGGAAACTCCCGAACTGGCTGAGCAGGTGAAATACTGGCGCCAGAAGGAGGAATGGACCGTTAAGGCTCCTTCCCGCACCAAGAAGGCAAAGGCTGAGTAATCTTTTTATCATTGCAATTGTGCGAAGGCTGACTTTGAACGAAGTCAGCCTTCGTTTTTACCGTATCATAAGGTTGCGCAAATCGCCCATCGGCCGTGGCAACAGGGTACCCGGCATATGCGGTGCAACTTTTCTGAACGTTTGCGCATCTGGCTATGGAAATTCCGCCAAAAATATGTTAGGCTGTAAAAAGAATGTATTATTGGTAGAATCCAAAATATAAATAACAACAGGAAGGTACAAAAATGAGCGAAAAAATTACTGGTGTTGGCATCATTGGCTGCGGTACTTTTATCAGTGCCTACACAAACACCCTGGGCAAGATCTACAAGAACGTGAAAGTAGTCGGCTGCAGCGACCTTGACCTTGAAAGAGCCAAGGCATGCGCAAAAGAAAACGGCATTCCCAAGGCATACTCCACCGAAGAGATGCTGGCAGACGAAGAAGTTGATATCGTTCTGATCATCACGAACCCCGGCTCCCACTATGCTCTTTCCATGATGGCTCTGAAGGCTGGCAAGCATGTTTACTGCGAAAAGCCCATGGCAGCCACCTTTGATCAGGCAGCTGAAATTGCAGCATTTGCAAAGGAAAAGGGCCTGTTTGTTGCATGCGCTCCCGATACATTCCTCACTCCTGAGATGCAGGCTGTTCGCCGCGCCATCGATGAAGGCAAAATCGGCAAAGTTACTTCCATCACCGCAAACGTCTGCTGGCCCGGTTCCGACCTGTGGCACCCCAACGCAGACTTCCTGTTCAAGAAGGGCGGCGGACCGATGCTGGATATCGGACCCTACTTCCTCACCGCAATGGTCACCCTGTTCGGACCCATTGATGAAGTTTTTGCCTACTCCAACCGCGCATGGGATGTCCGTCACATCCACGATCATGACTGCGATGTGGAAGTTGACACCAACTACTGCGGCGTGATCAAGTTCAAGAGCGGCATGATTGGCCAGATCAACCTGAGCAACGACGTTTGGAAGTCCAACCTGCCCGCATTCGAAATTTACGGCACCGAAGGCGCTATCTATGCTCCCAACCCCAACACCATCCGCGGACCTCTGCAGATGGTTGCAGCTGACAAGCTGAGAGCAGAAATCAACGCTCAGCCCAACCAGATGCTGCGCATGATGACCATCTACACTGGCGGCACCAACTTTGAATCCCTCCTCGAGCCGCTGGAGGTTATTGGTGAAGCTCGCGGCAACCAGCGTGGTCTTGGTGTTTCTGACCTGGCTGACGCCATTCAGAACGGCCGCAAGCCTCGCGTTTCCGCTGAAGCCTGCCTGCATGTCACCGAAGCCATTATGGCTCTGAACGGCACCGAAGGCTTTGCTCTGCCTCACAAGATGACCACCACCTGCGAGCGCCCCGCAATGATGGACATCTGATTTCTGAATTCATAAAAAATGCTGCAGATCAAATGATCTGCAGCTTTTTTTATGTTCTGTTTTTCTGGGATAAATAACGATACACCGTAGATTCCGACAGATCCAGCTGCTTGGCAATTTCAGCAACGGCACCTTTCACCCCGGCAACTCCCTGTTCTGCCAGTTCCTGAACCACCCGCATTTTCTCCTCGCGCGTCATCCGCTCGGGCGGAACACCATAGCGTTCAAAGGTCCTTGCAATCACAGAAGAGGCAAGCGTAGTGATAGGCGTACTCGAGCCTTCCTGCAGCACGGTATCGGTTGTCGTTCCTTCAGAAAGATAGCTGTGGCGAATGCTGGAAAGAAGACGTCTGGTTGCATCCAAAAAGTCCTGCGCCGCAGCATCATCTGTGTTCACACAAAGCATTCCGATCAGCTGCCCCTCCGGATTCTTGATAAAGAAAGAGGAAGACACAAATTTTTTGCCATTTGCGGTACTTTTATAATGTGAAACATAGTTTCTGGTCTTGTAGCTTTCGGAATGGAGGATCTCAAGCGCAAAGTCCGTTGTAGGCGCTCCGATTTTTCGGCCGGACAGATGACCGTTCCGAATGGCAATTACCGCCTTTGTGGGGCTGGAAAGATCGTTCAGTGCCACCTCGGTAGAAGGTCCCATCATTTCCGCAATAAAATCCACCAAAGGAATATATAAAGATAACAGTTCCTGATTCGTCATAATGTGCCTCATTTGTTCTTAGTAGAGCTCAGATATCAACAGCATTATATAATAAAAATCTTTTTGTTTGCAATCTTCTTTTCGTCCTCCTGCCGTATGCGCCGAAAGGGCTGTTTATTTAAAGCTTACGATACACAGCAATGGCAAATTCCAGCGTGATCTGCGCTGATTCCACAGAATCCAGCTTTGCCTGGTCCTCCCGGCCGGTCTTGTAATAATAAGGCGTCATCATAAAAAGGTTTTTCAGATCTTCGTTGCTTTTTACGTGAATGGAATAGCACACCTTTTCTGTGCGCTCCAGCGAAAAGCCCTCTTCCGCCATATCTTCCACCGGATTCAGATACGGGGTATCGTACACCAGCTGCTTCAGTTCCAACAGGTGTTTTTCCAAAGGATATGCCCGCAGCAGGTATCCGCCTGCTTTTAACACGCGCAGATACTCTTCCCTCTGAAAAGGAGAAAAAATATTTAAAAGCAGGTCCACACTCGCATCCGCAAGCGGAATTGCTGCACAGCTTGCGGCAGCAAAGCGCACATTCCGGCAGCGCTTGCCGGCATATGCCACTGCATCACGCGAGATATCGATGCCTATGATCTCGGCATGTTTACCCGCTGCATCCAGTGCCGCAGACACGTCCTGCGTATATTTACCTTCACCGCAGCCGGAATCCAGAACCACGCCGTTCTGCGGCAGCAGCTCCAAAGCAAGTGCGGCAATTGCGTTGGAAAAGAGGCCGTAATAGCCGCAGGAAA
>JAKSSN010000148.1 GCA_024403095.1 Oscillospiraceae bacterium | reverse complement strand
GTGTGCGGAACGGCTGTGGCACAGGACTGCGCTCAGCTGGTAAAAAACGTGCATGAGTTCCCGGGGCACATTGCCTGCGACAGTGCATCCAATTCCGAAATCGTGCTCCCAATTCATAAGAACGGTGCGGTTTATGGGGTGCTGGACATCGACAGCCCCAGCTTTGGCCGCTTTACAGATGAGGACGAGCAGGGCCTTGAGCAGCTTGTTCAGGCGATTGAGCGGCACCTGAGCAAAATGAAATAAATCTCCACACCGGGCCGGCAGACCAAAACACAGGTCTGCCGGCTATATTTTTTACATATTTTTATCATAGATTTTATATATGTGAAAATGTATTAAATATTTAGAAATTTAACAAAGCTGAAATGTACATAATATACAAAAATGGGGATAATTCTTGTCGCCTTTGCGAATAGTAATTTCGGTGCGAAAGTGATATCTTGTGTGCATGCGCGGAATGAAGCGGCGGAACCTGACGCCGTCCGCTTCTTACCAAAACACATAAATAAATGGAAAGGGAGATAAAAGTATGCTAAGCTTTATTATCTGTTTGGCAATCCTGATTGCCGGCTATTTTGTGTATGGCAAAATTGTTGAAAACACATTTGCGCCGGACGACCGTGAGACGCCTGCGGTCAAAATTAACGATGGCGTTGATTATGTTGTGCTTCCGCAGTGGAAGCTGTTTATGATTCAGCTGCTGAATATTGCAGGTCTGGGTCCCATCTTTGGAGCACTGTCTGGAGCTCTCTGGGGACCGGTTGTGTTCCTTTGGATCACCTTTGGCACAGTATTTGCCGGTGCAGTGCACGACTATTTCTCCGGCATGCTGAGTGAGCGCAACAACGGTGTTTCAATTTCGGAAATCACCGGCATTTATCTTGGCGGTGTCATGAAAAACGTGATGCGTGTATTTGCTGTTGTTCTGCTGGTAATGGTGGGCACAGTGTTCGCAGTAGGTCCTGCCGGCCTGATTCAGCTGCTGTGCAAAAACAGCGGTGCAGCAGAGACCAGCCTGCTGGCCAACAAGCTCTTCTGGCTGATCCTGATCCTGGTCTACTACTTTATAGCAACCTTTATTTCCATTGATAAGATCATCGGCAAGGTATATCCTGTATTTGGTATCTGCCTGCTGATCATGGCGGTTGGTGTTGTATTCGGTATCTTTACCAAGGGCTACCATATTCCGGAAATCTGGAACAACTTCTCCAACAACCACCCCAAGGGGACTCCCATCTGGAGCATGATGTTTGTTACTGTTGCCTGCGGTGCAATTTCCGGCTTCCACGCAACTCAATCTCCGCTGATGGCGCGCTGCCTTAAGAGTGAACGTCAGGGTCACTTCGTATTCTATGGCGCAATGGTCGCTGAAGGCATTATTGCCCTGATCTGGGCTGCAGCTGGCTGTTCTATCTACAGCGGAGCAGAGCTGCTTGAGCTGGGCGCTGGCGGCCCGAAGGCTGTCTATGACATTTGCTCCAAGACCATGGGCGGTGTAGGCATCATCCTGGCTATGCTTGGCGTTATTGCCTGCCCCATCACCTCCGGAGATACCGCATTCCGTTCTGCCCGTCTGGTTCTGGCAGACTGGTTCAAAATTGACCAGAAGGAATGGAAGAAGCGTCTCGTCCTCTGCGTTCCCGTGCTTGGCGTTGGTGCAGTTCTTGGCATCGGAAACTGCCTGGGCAAGATCGATTATAACGTAATTTGGCGTTACTTCTCCTGGACCAACCAGACGCTGGCAATGATCGTTCTTTGGGCAGCATCCATGTTCCTGTTCTATGAAAAGAGAAACTACTGGATCACTGTGGTTCCGGCAACCTTCATGAGTGCCGTTTCCATTACTTATTTCTTCATGGCATCGGAATGCCTGCACCTCAGCACTGCAATTGCATACCCCGCAGGTATCATTGCTGCAGTACTGTTCCTTGGCATTTTCCTCTACACCATCAAGTGCCGCAAAACGGCACCCCATTACGATACGCTGAACAAGTGACTGAATCGTTCGGGGCAGGCTTCACATCCTGCCCCCATTTTTCCTGCAGAAGGAGGCTGCTTGCATGAATCCAAGACCACGCAGTAAAAAGACCCTGGACCCTGAAACGTTAAAAAAGGACCGAAACGAAAGCCGTGTTTTTGCTTCCTGCGCCGTCGGCGCGAAAGCGCTGTATTTGGGCGGCCGTTTTGTGGACAGGCTTTATTATGTGCCGGTGACTGCGGTGAAGCGCGCCTATAAAAAGGTGGCCATGAGTAAGGGCGGATTTACCGGGAAGGGAATTTTTGGAAGCATTGCCTACCTTGTGCTGGAATATGACGACACAAGCTTTCAGGTGACTTTTAAGCATGAGGATGCGCTGGACCAGATGCTGGCAGACATCCGAATGAGACACCCGAAAATCAAAACTGTTTCTGCTTCAGCTGAGCGAAGGCTTGCCAAAGCGGAAGAGGAACGGCAGGCCAGAAAAAAGCCGGTACTTACAGCGGAGGATCAGAAAACCATTGAGGTGCTGAACCGGGCCAAGGATTATCTTTCCCTTCGCCTGGACCTGTGCGCAGAGCTTTCTGCCGCAAGCCGTGAAAAACGTGTTTATGAACGTTCGAACCCTGCATACAAATGGGTCGCGCTTGCCATTGTTGTGGGCGGCACCATTGCAGCGGTATTCGGAGTGTGGTCGCTGGTAAGCGGAAACGGCGACTTCGGACTGTATTTTTTGCTGTTCGGCGCAGCAGCGGTGCTGCTGTTTTCCGGCGCGAATGTGCTTCCAACAGCCCGAAACAATAAAAAAGCCATTGAAGCAAGGCTTTTGGCAGCAAGAGAAAAAATGGAACAGTATCTGGCGGGATATCCGGATTTCCCGCTGCCCGCAAAATATGCTCACCCCAACTGCCTGACGCGAATGGTGCGCAGTGTGGAAGAGGGCAGGGCAAGCAGCGTGGCACAGAGCTACGAGGACTTGAAAAAAGGTCTGAGGATTTTAAATGCATCCACCAGCGTAAGTCAGGAGGAATACGACGAAATAATGGCAATCAAGCCGATGTTCCTGCTGGAGGATTATCAGTGAAAGAAAACAGGCGGCCAGGCCGCCTGTTTTCTTTATGAATTTGGAGAATACTCCTGAAAACCTTCGCCCAACACCTCGCGCGCGTCCGATACGATCACAAAGGCATTTGGGTCAACCTGCTCTGCGATGTCTTTTACCCGTACGATCTCTTTTTTTGAAACCACGCAGTACAGCACGCATTTTTCATTGCCGGTGTACATGCCCTTTGCATTCAGCCCGGTAACACCGCGCTCCAGCTCGGTCATGATCCGTTCTGCTACCTGCTGGTATTGATCGGTGATGATAAAGGCAGCCTTGGAATATTTAAGGCCTTCCAGAAAGGCATCCGAAACCAGTGAGGTGAGGTAGATGGCAACGATGGCATACAAACAGGGGCGAAGACCGAAAACGGCAAGGCCGCCGATCACAACCAGCGCATCTACCACCTGCATTACCTGAGCAATGGAATAGTGCCGCATAGCCTTCTGCAGAAGGGCAGCCACAAGGTCGGTGCCGCCGGTGGTTGCGCCGCCTAAAAACACAAGCCCAATACCGCCGCCGATGAACACACCGCCAAACAGTGCCGCAAGCATGTAATCACCCTGGGAAAGATCCATGGGCGGGATCACAGCCAGCCAGAAAGAAAGGCTGAGCGTTCCCCAAAGGGAACGGGCAACGGAGCGAAAGCCCAGCACTTTGAAGGCCAGCAAAAACAGAGGTACGTTTAATGTAAGGTTTGTGACCCACAGGGGAATGCCGCCATCCAGCAGGTCAGTGGTCAGGGATTTAAGAATAATGGCAATGCCGGTGAAGCCGCCGGTAACCAGGCCAATGGGGTCGTAGATATCCACATAGGCGATGGCCATAATGCCGGTGCCGATAAAAATGCACACCCATG
>JAKSSN010000147.1 GCA_024403095.1 Oscillospiraceae bacterium | reverse complement strand
GTCGCGCTACCGCGGCTACACTTCGTTTGAACAGGCCATCGCCGTGTATGTGGACCACCATGTGATGCCGGAGGACCAGCAGCTGATCCTGCAGGAGACCTCCGTGGCTCTGCTGAAGGAAAAATTAAAAACAACAGAAACCATGCAGGTTCATTACCGCGTTCTGCAGGACGGGCAGGAGCATTACTACCTGTGCAAGGTGGTGCGCATCGGCAGTGCCGATGATTTTAACCGGGTGGTTATGGGCGCCATCTGCGAAGACGAGAATGTTGCCCAGCAGAAGAAACGGCTGGAACTGGAAAGAAACCTGAGCCGCGTGGAAACCGACACCATCACCGGCCTGCTGACCAAAGAGGCCTTTCTTATGCGCGGCAATCATCTGCTGCAGAGCAACATAAAAGACAGTTATGACCTTTGTGTAATGAAGGTGGACCATCTGAGCCAGATCAACCACAGCTTTGGTCGGCCGGTTGGCGACCGGGTACTGGGCACGATAGGCTCCCTTTTAAGGGAGTATAGGGCAGACGGGATCTTCATCAGCTACCTGGGCGAAGGAATTTTTGCCTCCCTTTCCAAAACGCTTGCTCTTCCGCTGCGGGAGGAGACCTGCCGCGCGTTTGAAACAAAAGTGCAGCGAAACAGCCCCGTGAACGATGTTCGGCTGCGCTGGGCGCTGTATATCAACATTCCGCATGATCAGGCGCTGGAGGAGAGCTACGAAAAAACCAACTATATCCTTTCGCTGAATCGCGGGGGAAGAGGCGAGCGTTTTGCCGCCCTGAACCAGCAGATCATTGCCCGCATGGATCGGGAAGAGGCCCTGGAGAACAGCTTTGAAGCGGCACTGAAGAACCATGAATTCCGGGTGGTGTTCCAGCCCAAATACTCGGCAAAGGATAAGCGCCTGGTGGGCGCCGAAGCCCTGTGCCGCTGGAAGGACACAGCGGGCAACACGATCATGCCCGGGGAATTCATTCCTGTGCTGGAGCGCTGCGGGCACATCCGCGCGCTGGACGAATATATGTTCCGCGAGGCCTGCCGGATGCAGCAGCATTTAAGCCGGATCGGGTTTGGGCAGGTGCCCATCTCGGTGAACCTTTCGCAGGCAGGCCTGCTTACGGGCGAGGTGGAGGACCGCTATTCCAGCATTGCCGATTCCTTTGGCGTGGATCCCGCGCTGGTGCCGCTGGAGGTTACGGAATCTGCCGCCATGCAGAGCGAAATGATGGACGAATTTGCCCGCAATATGTGCCAGAAGGGATTTGTGCTGCACATGGATGATTTTGGCACCGGCTATTCCTCCATGGCAAGCCTGCAGCGTTTTCCGTTTGAAACCATTAAGCTGGATAAATCGATCATCGACGGCATTGGCACCGAAAGCGGCCAGAGCCTGCTGAACCACACCGTTTCGTTTATGCACGAAAGCGGCAAAAAGGTGGTGGCGGAAGGCGTGGAGAGCTATGAGCAGCTTTTGTTCCTGCAGTTTATTGGCTGCGACCAGGTGCAGGGCTATTACTTCTCCAAGCCGGTGAACGAAGAACAATTTATAAAGCTGTTTGCGGTGAACGCATAAGGCAGATGTAAAACATGAAAAAAGAAAACGGCCGCATCCTTTGTGATTCGAAGGATGCGGCCGTTTTATGTTTTGTTTGGGGAAATTTATTTGCGCTTGTAATCAGGAGTTCTCTTCTCCAGGAAGGAGCCAACGCCTTCCTGCTTGTCTTCGGTGCCGCAGAGGGCGGAGAGAGCAAGCAGCTCGGTGTACATGCCAACATCAATGGAGGAGGACATGGACATCTGAGTAACGCGCTTGGAAACAGCCAGGGAGAGGGGAGCCTTTGCCAGCAGCATGGAAGCCATCTTTTCAGCTTCGGCCATCAGCTGGTCAGCAGGAACGCACTTGTAAGCAAGGCCGTATGCAACAGCATCGGGGCCCTTGACCTTTTTGCCAAGCATGATCATTTCCTTAGCTCTGCCAAGGCCAACCAGGCGGGCAAGGCGCTGGGTGCCGCCGGAGCCGGGCAGAATGCCAAGGCCGGTTTCGGGCAGGGCAAAAACAGCATTTTCGCTTACCACGCGGAAGTCAGCACCAAGGCTTACTTCGCAGCCGCCGCCAAAGGCAAAGCCGTTCACAGCAGCGATCACGGGCTTGGAGCACTTTTCCATGGCGTCAAGCGCACGGTGGCCAAGGTTAGACTGCATGGTCATGGCAGAGGTCTTGGTGTAGAGCATGCTCAGGTCAGCGCCGGCTGCAAAAGCCTTGTCGCCTGCACCGGTCATGATGACCACGCGGATGTCGTCATCAGTATCGGCAGCAAGGAAGAAGTTGCCGATCTCGGTCCATGCGTTGCTGTCAAGAGCGTTCAGCTTTTCGGGGCGGTTGAGGGTAACCATGCAAACGCCGTCTTCACGGGTCTCAATTTTCAGGTAGCTGTATGCAGAATAATCCATTTAAATAAATCTCCCTTCAGGTGGCAGCAGGAGAGGGGAATCTCTCCTGCTGCAGGTTAGTAAGTAAGTTGATCAGCAGATGTACTTGTCCTTCAGGCCGCAGATGATTGCCTCGGTATCGGCTGCGATCTTTGCAACCATGTCTGCGCACTTGGGAACATCGTCGATACGCTGGGCGCATTCGCCTGCGCCTGCCATAGCGGTTTCAGCATCTCCGTTGTAGGTGGCAGCAATGCCGACCTTTTCATAGTTCAGCAGCTCGATGGGGATCTTGGTGAAGTCATCGGGAACGCCAACATAGGAGCCGGGAGCATCCTTAGCGGTGTTGTAAGCATGGCGCTGGGAAGCATCGTTTCTCAGCCAGCGTGCGGGGCCAACAAAGCCGCGGGCAATAATGGTGCCGCCGTCCTTGCAGTCAACCACCATCTGCTTCCACAGGTCGCAGAAGTCGGATTCTTCGGTGGCCAGGAAACGGGTGCCCATCTGAACGCCGTCAGCGCCCATAGCCAGGGCTGCAGCAACAGACTTGCCGTCGCAGTAGCCGCCGGTGCCGCAGACCAGAGTGTTCTCGTCAGCAAACTTTTCCACGATGTCGGGCAGAAGAGTCATGGAGTGAACGGGCTGCCATGCAGTGTGGAAGCCGCTCTCGTGGCCGGAAGCGATCAGAACCTGAACGCCTGCCTTCTTGCAGCGGGCTGCGGTGCGAACACCGGGGAACACGTGCATCCAGATCATGCCCTGCTCTTTTACAAAGCCTGCCCAGGGAACGGGGTCACCGGCGGTGGTGGCCAGGACCTTGAACTTCTTGGCAATGGCGGGGTCCTTGCGAACTTCAGCAATGGCGCGCATAACGTTTGCTGCGTTCTCTTTTACTTCGGCAGAAACCATAACGTTTGCACCAAAAACGGCGTCGTCATTGGTCTCGGCAGCGATGCGCAGGAACATCTTTTTAAAGATGGTGATATCGTCGTCGGTCTCTTCGGCGTGAGCCTGCTTTACGAAGTCCTTAAAAACAACGGGGTTGGAAGTGCGGGAAGTGGTGCCAAAGGTGGAGCACAGGCCAAGGCAGCCGGAGTTAGCAGCTGCAATGCACAGGCTGGTCACAGGGAAAGGACCCATACCGGCCTGGATGATGGGGTACTTGATGCCGCAGAGCTCAGTAAGTCTTGTTTTAAGCATTTTGTTTCTTCTCCTTCATTATCAAATATCCAAGGGCCTCAGAATGAGGCCCTTGGAATCGTACAGATTAAAGATCGAATTCCTTGAAGATCTTCTCGTTCTCGGAGCCGATGCCGGTGGCGTGACCTGCCTGGGGCTGGGGAACCTTGCCCATCTTCATGGGGGGCTGAGCCAGAGTGATCTTGTCGCCGTTGGGGTACTCGATGGGCATCATGAAGCCGTTGGCCAGAGCCTGCTCGCTGGTGTGGTTATCCTTGTAGTGGGTCAGGCGGCTGGAGATGATGTCAGCCTCGACCAGGCGCTTTTCAAGGGTAGCGGAATCGATCTTGGCA
>JAKSSN010000146.1 GCA_024403095.1 Oscillospiraceae bacterium | reverse complement strand
CCGGAAGATCTTGAATCGTTTATGATCTAGGCCAATGCCGGCAAAAAATCTTAGCTCCCCTGCCTATTTCTGCTTCTTTTCTTCCCTGCCCGCTTGTACTTCGCTTTCAATCGGGCTATACTGTTGAAAAATCCAAAAAGGAAGTGCTGTTTTTGAACTACCATGTCACGGTGAATGAGCGCTGTTTTGGCTGCAAAATGTGCGCTGTAATATGTCCGCAGGTTTTTCGCATTGATGAGCACGGATATGCCAAAGTGATCATGGATCCGGTTTCTTTTCACCTGGAAGATGATCTGGATGATGCAATTCGTGCCTGCTCTGCGCATGCCATCTCCTATGATCTGGCAACCTGACATATAAACCCAGCAAGCTCTCTCACCCAGAGAACTGAGTAAGAGAGCTTGTTCTGTTTGAACCCAGGGATCCTTCTCCCCTGTGAATATCTCGCTTTACACGCCTGTTACGCCTTCGCGGCGCAGAGCTGCCCGCAGGCGTTCCACATCGCCATAAAAAACAATTCCCTTCATGCCTGTCTGAATCGAGCCTTCGATATTCGTTGGGCTGTCATCAACAAAAATGCACTCCTCCGGCTTTAAGCTGAATTTCTGATACAGCAGCTCGTAGATTGCCTTTTCCGGCTTCATCAGCTTATAATCTGCTGAGATCAGCGTTCCGTCGAACAGCTCATTGCCCGGAATTCTCGGCCAGTAATCATGCTGGCACAGCCGCGCGTTCGACAGCAGATACACGCCATAACCTGCATTTTTCAATTCTCTGCAAAGCTCCTGCATGCCTTCCATAGGAATAATTGGCTTATCCCAATCGTAAACCAGGTGCTTTGCTGCCGCATGCAGATGCTGCGGCAGGCGTTCAACCATCTGCTCCAGCGCCTGTTCTTCTGTAAGGGTTCCCCGGTCCATCTGAACCCACTCCGCCGTCTGAAACACTTCCTGCACCAGCAGCTGGGCATCTTTTCCGCTGAATCCTTCGCGCTGTACAAAACGGGCAGGGTCAAAATGGATCATCACATTGCCCATATCAAAAACTACATTTTTAATCATTCCAGCTCTCCCTCTTGCGTCCCGCCGAACCATGGCGGTCACGCTGCCAATATTCCTTTCTATTATAAGTATCACTTTAACTTTGTCAAAACAAAAAATGAATGGAGGTTTCCTGTATGAAAACTATCTACTTTGTACGCCATGGTGAAAGCGTGTGGAATACTCTGGATAAGATCTGCGGCCAAAACGACAGCCCCCTTACTGACCGCGGTCGGGAGCAGGCTCGTGCGACTGGCGCCCAGATTCTTGCCTCTGGCATTCAGGCGGATATAATCCTTTATTCCTCCCTCTCACGTGCTGCAGAAACCGCACAGATCATCAGCGAAATGACCGGTATTCCGGCCATGGAAGAGCCCCGACTGATGGAACAGTGCTTTGGCCGTTTTGAAGGCACTTCGCCCCGAAATGCTCCGGAATTCGTAGAAGCGAAAAAACGCTTTGCCGACAGCTACGATGGCGGCGAATCGATGTTCCGCCTTGCCCAGCGCATTTATAACCTGCTGGATGACCTGAAAACAGATCCCCGCACCTGCATTCTGGTTGCCCACAATGGGATTGCCCGTGTAATCAACAGCTATTTTTACGATATGACGAACGAGGAATATGCTTCCTTTGGCGTAAAAAACGCTTCCGTGACCGAATTTACATTTTCTGAATAAGTCACCTGTAAGCGTTTCCGGCACTTGTTTGGTTTGATAAATGTTTGTCCGGAAGTTTTTGGAATATCTGTAGCATCCGATTCACAAGTGTGCTAAAATTATTTCAGAAATTGAACCTTTACCTTATTCAGGGAGCGTGATCAGGAATGGAAGAAGTTAAGCTCGAGTGCCCGAATTGCGAGCAGATTGCAGCCACCCGGAACCGCATCCGCCAGCTGGTGGTAGGTTCCCCGATTATTGAATGCCCCCACTGCGGGCACCGCTACCGCAGCAAACATGTTGCGGAGCTGGGTTTCCGCCCCGAGCCGGAGGATTACATCAACAGCAAACTGCATAATATGTCCATTATGGATACTTCCCGCATGCTTTATGCCGCTTTGGGTCTTACGCTGCTGGCCGTAACCTTTTACCGCCTGTTCACCGGCCAGGAGTTTTCCTGGGTGCTCACGGTGGTAGCCGTGCTGCTCACCGCTTTTGGTGTGTTTTCCGTGCTGCGCAGCTTTAAGGACGAAAAGGCATATGTGGAAGAAATGATGGCGGAATACAAGGCTTCCCTTGCCCGGCTGGAAGATCCTGCTTATGTTCAGGCTCTGATCGACCTTGGCTGCCCGGTACCTGACCGTTATCTCAGCGATCACAGCGATAACAGCGACGACTGAATTTACCAACAGATATAAAAAAGGAACTGTCTTAAGGCAGTTCCTTTTTTCTTATTCTTCAATCACGCTGGCGTTATCCACCATCATGGCAAACGCCCGCATTCCCACATCAGGCACATCTTTCACGATCAGCTGCACACGGTTGTTCGTGGCAACGGGACCATGGATGGTCTTCTGGTCCACGATATAGGTGCATACGCAGTAGTAATAGCCATTGCCCAGGTTGATGTGATCGGTAGTTTCCAGGGTACGCACGGTATCACCCAGGCTGTGGGCATAAACCAAAGCATCCTTTGCCTCGCGGAAGCGAGTGATCAGCTTGCTGTCGGGTGCACAGAGCTTAACCACAGCCTCCAGATTGGCATAAACTGCCTTATCTGCATTGCCGCTGTACTTCACGTTGGCATAGGTAAAGTCCTTTGCCAGTGCATTCACCCGTTCGATCTCTTCTGCGCTGCAGTTGGTGGTAAGGCTTTCGGCAGAGATCTGGTCCTGCTGAATCTCCTCACCCTTCGCAGTTATCACGCGGAAGTTTACATCCCCCACATAATTGGAAACTGTGTAGGTAACCATTTCCGGCAGCTCAAACAGATTCATGTAGTCGGAAAAATCATCCAGCATGTTGTAGCGCACGCCGCGCTCGGTGATATAGGATGCATCCAGCTTTGCGCCGTTGCACTCCACGCTCATTTCTTCCGGCACAGTGATCGACTGCGGCTGGCAGACGAGGTAACTGAACTCATAGCTTTCACCGGTGACCTCACGGCGCTCAAAGCTGAACTGGGATTCCTGCGGCAGATTCTTTACCTGGATCTTGCCCAGCTTTTTCCCCTTGCAGCTGATGGCATATACTGTAACCTCATCGGTGCTCTCGCTGCTGATGCGGGCATAGGTCAGGCGGCCGTTGAACAGGTCAAGGATCTGCTGCTGTGCTGCTTCGGGGTCCTGAATCACAGGATCCAGCGAGGCAATGAAATCTTCCGAAAGCTCACGGATATGTGCCTCATCGATGGAGGCGATATAATCATCCAGCGCATTGGAAGGTCTGGAGGCCTCGTATTCCGCCAGGAAGGTCCAGCCAAGGCGCATGGCGCAAAGCAGAACCACAAGGAACAGCAGAATATATGCAATTTCAAACTTCAGAAAGCCAAAACGGCGTCTGGGAGCTTTATTCGCCATTGTAACCGTTCTCTCCTTCCTTTAATACCAGGAATGTGGTTGGTACATAACGGATTCCAACCACCGATGCGCAGTTGTTAATGTAATCTCCGTCATACCACATCAGCGTGGAAGAGCCGCCATCCAGGTTGCAGGCATTTACTGCGCCGTATTCGATCATGATCTCCTCAAGGTCGGTATAGGTGGCGCCAAGGCTGATAACCTGGCGGCCGTCGATTACAAGCAGCAGCACTGCGCCGTCGGAACGCTGGCCGATCGCGGTTCTGGGGTTCACACTGCCGTCCATGCCGGAAACATCCTGCGGCTCGCCGTTAATTACCAGGGCAGGTCCAAAGCATACGCCATACTGAATGTTCTTGTCCTTGATCTCCTGCGCAGTCAGTTTACCCACATGCAGGATGCAGTTATCATCAAAGCCAACAAAGCCGTTGCGCACGCCAAAGTTCTGGTAATAGGTCTTGCCCTTGTAAACGATCAGCGAATCGGGAGTACT
>JAKSSN010000145.1 GCA_024403095.1 Oscillospiraceae bacterium | reverse complement strand
TGGGCAAGTATCGTGATTGCCTGCTTCGTCAATGCGGATCGGTTTACTGTGGAGGGAATTTCACAGCTTACTCCTGAAAACCGATTTGCGGCTTTTGCCGTATTTATCGGACTGTTCGCCCTGAAAAGTATCAGTCTCGTCATTTACAGCGGTTTCCTGTATGCGGCCAGCGGCATCCTGTTTCCTTTTCCGATGGCGCTGCTGGTTGACCTGTGCGGCAGTGCGGTGATGTATGCAATTCCCTATTGGATTGGCCGTAAATTCGGTACAAATACGCTGAATCGCATTACTGAAAAATATCCAAAGGCCGCTATGCTCCGTTCGCTCCGCACGAAAAATGATTTTTGGTATGCCATGCTTGCCCGCCTGATCGGTGTGATTCCCTATGACGTGGCAAGTCTGTATCTGGGAGCAGATGGCGTGAAATTCCTGCCCTATTTGCTGGGAAGCCTGTGCGGTTTTTTTCCGTCGATGATGATGCTCAGTTTTATGGGGAAGAATGCTCACGCTCCCGGTTCACCTGCATTTCTACTGTCCTCAGCAATCGAACTGCTGAGTATGGGGATATCGGCTGCCGTCTGCCTTGTACTCTGGAAACGATACAAACAGCTGAACAATAACGGAGGGTAATGTGATGAACTTGTTTTTAATTCTGGCATTCCTGTTTTCTGTCGGTGCCACCGCCGGATGGGTTCTGGAGGTATTCTACCGTCGGTTCTTTTCCAGCGCCAATCCGGAGCGCAAATGGATCAACCCCGGCTTCTGCACCGGGCCCTATGTTCCGCTGTATGGTTTCGGCCTTTGCCTGCTGTATCTGATTGCCTCAATGGAAACGGTATTTCCGAATATCCACAAAGCAGTTTTGTTCCTGATGATGGCCGTGTCCATGACTACCATTGAATATGTTGCCGGTGTCTGGCTGTTGAAACGGATGAATATCCGTCTGTGGGATTACTCAGACGAGTGGGGCAATATTCAAGGATTGATTTGCCCTAAATTCTCCGTTTACTGGAGCATATTGGGTGCAGCTTACTATTTCCTGATTCATCCCCATGTTCTGGATGCGCTGCAATGGCTGAGCTGCAATCTGGCATTCTCCTTTGTCATCGGATTATTCTTCGGCGTTTTTATGGTTGACGTTGGTCACTCCACGCAGATCATCACAAAGCTCCGTGCCTATGCAGTGGAGAACGATGTGATTGTCCGGTATGAAGCCGTGAAGCTCCAGATCCGTCAGCATCATGAAGCCGCCAGAAGCAAATATCATTTCTTTCGTCCCTTCCATTCGGATAAACCCCTGCGGGAGCATCTGAAGGAGATGCATGAGCATTTGGAAATTCGTAAAAAATAAACGATCAAACGGCGCTGATTGTTCATTGCATAAATAAACTGGACTGCATTTTCGTGTGCAGTCCAGTTTTGCAGTTATCGTGGTTTTACTTCAATCTTCCAGTCCATGAAACGTTGGCCCAGACAAATATTGCTCCATCTTTCCTGAGAGTACCAGCTGGGCGTATTCCATCGGCGCATTATAGAGCAGCCAATCCAGATCGGCCATCTGGCGGGTGGTGACATCGTAGGCGTTCTCTACTTCTTCGCAGTCGATGGAGAGAAGGTCGCCGTTATTAAAAGTCAGCTCCACGCAGTTGGTATCCATGTTATAGCAGCAATGCAGAATCTTCTTCATGTTATGTTCCTCCTCAAATTACAAAGCGGGCTATGTAGTGCACTTCACGCTGATGGCCTGTCAAAGTTCTGCTGTTTCTGACAAAACTCGTGTTTCGTATGGTAACCATCTGGCCGCCCACGGAGCCGGCCTCACGGGAGGTCAGATCGCCGCTGCAGCTGTCCTTCGGGTTGATACCAACCGCCTGGGCATCAGCCGGCGAAAAGCTCAGTGTGTCATGCTCTCGTCTCTTGTGAACTCCTGCAGGCAGGTGAAGGATACTTCATTCCCACAGGCAAAGAGGCGAATCGGCTTTCCCAGAATTCCATAGACCCGAACCGTCAGCGCAGCCACATCATCAATGTAAAAGACGCCCAAAGAGCCCTCCTGGATATAGGTAAAGCTGTATTCCCATCCGGCAGTGAGAGCGAGCGGAGCTTCCGCCATGGTGACAGTGCCTTGGTTAAAGGTAAAACGCAGCATCTGCGTGGAAGCATCAATCTCGATTCGCTTATCCTCCTTCGGCTTGTCAAAGGCAAAGGCCAGGCCAAAGGAACCTTTCCCCGCATAGGTGAAGCGTCCGGAAAGCCGGAAAGAATCGTGAACTGTAAAAACCGCCTGCTCCTGATAGGTCTGCTCTGCCGACAGCTTTAGGGAAGGCTCTGCCAGCAGCGGCTGCGCATGCTGATACTGCTGCGCCACAGCGTCCACCGGAGCCAGATACAGGCTTCCGTTCGCTCTCTGCTTGAGCGTTTGCACCAAAAGATTTCCACCCCAGGCAGAAATCTGTGTCAGTGAGGTCAGCGTACAGGAGCGGCGCCCCCAGCCAACCATATAGAAGTCTTTGCCATTGTCAACATGCTTGGCAGCATAAAATAGCTTTCCGTCCAGCGCAATCGGCTCGCTGAAAGGGCCAAAACGCTCCTTGGAGGCCGCATAATACAAGCAGCCATCCTGGGCGGAAAAAGTCAGATACCATTGCTTCCCCATTTGGAACAAGTCTGTACACTCCAGATTGTAAACGGTTCCTTCCCGATCTGTAAACAGAAAACCCTCGTACCGGATGTTTGTTAAATCCTTACTGATTCTATATTTCAGAACACGGGCAATCCCCTGGCAGGAAGCGGAGATGGTTAGCCAGAAGCATTCCTCTTTCTCGTCATAATAGGCCTGCGGATCACGAAAATCCAGCTTCTGCATCAGTTCCGGAGCAGGCGTAATTTCCCAGCCGGGCACCTTTTCCATTTTTTCCGGGCTGTCGCCCCGGGCAAGCAGCACCTTTTCAGAAAACGCAAACCGCTTTGAGAAGGTATGCCCCGTATAAAAAAGCAGATACTGCCCATCTGCCTTGACCAAAGAGCCGGTGCCGACCCATTCGTCCTGACCGTGGCCATCTGCCGTGACAATGGCATTTTCCTTCTCCTCAAAATGAGAAAAATCCTTCGTTTTTGTGAGGTAGATGGAATGATTGAAGGAATCGCCGCTTTCCTTCAGATAATAGATGTAATACGTTCCATCCTCATAGTATGGCATGGGATCGCCCACATAGGGCTGCACGCCATCATCCACAGCAGGCAGAAAACTGCTGGTGTAGTGAAATGCCTTTTCCTGCTGCTCCAGGATGTTTTTCAATTCTTCTCTCTTCATAAAATCCTTCCAAACGAGATGAAATCGCAATGATATATGTGGGAAGGACAATTCTTCACGAATTGTCTTTTTATTCAAACACGCTGTGGCGGCATCTTTCTTCAGCTATTTTATTATCATATTACGACGTTGTACAAAAATCAAGCCAAGATTCACCTACTAAACGCTGCTTTTGTATTCGTTTTGCACAAAAAAGAGAAAATTCGGGAAAGGCCGGAGACTCCAAGCGGTACAAAGGAAAAGAAGTTCCGCGATATGATTCGAGCATGGGTTCGTATGGAAGAATCCTGTGGCTCAGTAGTACGAATGTATTCTGATAGCAACTGTTCCTTATAGAAAAAATCAAAAAACTGACTTCGTTTTCAGTTGCCGTTTGCGAGCGGCTGTGGTAAAATTGGCAGTATAATTGTGGTAGGTTCCTGTAAAAATGCAAATAAAAAGCTGGTGATCAACTATGGAAGAGAAGCAAATTGTGCCCGGCAGTTTTATTCTCCCGGCAGAGCAGGAAATGTACAGCACTGTCCGCGGATATATCATTACAGCACAGCGGCAGGTGTATGCGGCCGTCAACGCTGCAATGGTAACAGCATACTGGAATATCGGCAAGCAGCTCTATGAGGTGTGCGGAGAAAATGATCGTGCGGCATATGGAAAGCAGCTGCTGCAATATCTGTCGGAACAATTGACAGCTGAATTTGGAAAAGGCTTTGATGTCAGCAATCTTCGCAATATGCGTCGTTTTT
>JAKSSN010000144.1 GCA_024403095.1 Oscillospiraceae bacterium | reverse complement strand
GACGACACCATTGTTGCCTGGCAGGAGGACTGCCTGCTGGCCGTGCGCGAACAGATCCCCGCTCATGAGGATGCCTCCCGCTACCTTGCCTGGGCTCTGCGAACCTTCCCCGGCAGGGTGAGCGTTTCCGGCCATTCCAAGGGCGGCAACCTTGCCGTGTATTCCTCGGCTGCTATTCCCGAAGTGCTGCAGAGCCGCATTGAACAGATATGGAATTTTGACGCTCCGGGTTTTCTGCAGAGTTTTCTGCAGTCCGAAGGGTATCTGCGCATTCGCGACCGGATCATCACCGTGGTGCCGGAGCATGCCATGGTGGGGGCGCTGCTGTATTCGGATGTTGCACCCCGCATTGCCAAAAGCAGTGTACACGGCCTTCCTGCGCACGACGGTGCCACCTGGGAAACCACGCCCACCGGCTTTGTGCACTGCGAAGACTTCAGCACCACCAGCAAAGCCTTTGCCCAAAGCATGCAGAAGGCACTGGCAGATATGAGTGTGGAGGAACGGGAACGCTTTGTGGAGGAATTCTTTGGCGCCCTGAAATCCAACGGAGCCGATACGCTTACAGAGATTTCTGCCCAAAGCCTGCGGCGCGCCCTTTCTATGGGCATCAGCCTGGGCCGCGGCGCCGAAGTGCAGAAGATGGCTTCGGAGCTGGCCTCCAACATGACGCACAGTCTGCTTTCCGCCGGCAAACGCAAGCTGACGGCACACCGCCGGGTGGTAAAACCTTCAGCAGAGGCAGAACCGGAAGCCATTCCGGAAAAGAGCCCCTTCCGCGAGTTTGGGGAGGAATAATCCCATGGTGATCGATTTTCACACCCACTGTTTTCCCGCTGCGGCGGCAGAGCGCATCATGGCAACCCTCAGCGCTTCCGGCGATCTGAAACCCTACTCCGCCGGCACAGAGAGCGCCCTGCTGCATTCCATGGACAAAAGCGGCATTGACCGGGCGGTGATCCTGCCTGTGGCGACCCGCCCGGAGCAGGCACACAAACTGAACCTCGGCATTGCCGAGCAGGCAGAAAACGTCAGCGGAAACGACCGGCTCATCCGTTTTGGCGCCATGCATCCCCTGCTGGAACAGCCCCGGCAGGAGCTGCGCTTTTTAAAGGAACATGGAATCCGCGGCATCAAGATCCACCCTGCCTTTCAGCAGACCGACCTTACGGACATCCGCTACCTGCGCATTCTGGACGCGGCCAGCGAGCTTGGCCTTGTAGTGGTGACCCACAGCGGCGAAGATGTAAGCTTTCCGGAGCACAACTATGCCAGCGTTGCCATGCTGCTGCAGGCAGTGAAAGAAGTGCAGCCCACCTGCCTGGTGGCTGCTCACATGGGCGGCTGGAATGCCTGGCAGCAGGTGGAGGCCGACCTTGCCGGCGCACCCCTGTGGCTGGACTGCGCATTTTCCCTTGGCAGCTGCGTTTCGCGCAGCGGTGAGCCCCGCGTGAAGCACCTGAGCAGCGACGATTTTGTGCGCCTTGCCCGCAAGCACGGCACGGACCGCGTGCTGTTTGCAACCGACAGCCCATGGGCACCGCAAGAAGATTATGTAAACCGAATTGCTGACATGACTTTTTCTGATTCCGAACGGAGCGCCATTCTGGGCGGCAATGCCGCCGCGCTGCTGGAGTGCTGAGTTTTCCTTTGGTGTATGTTATTGACAAGTGAAATTGAGTTCCTTATACTGGCAATAGATTTCATCAGCTAAAACAATCATTTATCATTGAAGGAGAACATAAAATGCATTACGATCCAGAGATCAACAACCATGGCCTGAAGGCCGATCCGTTTAAAGCCTGCGTTGGCCCCCGCCCCATTGCCTGGCTGAGCACCGTGAGCAAAGACGGCAAAGATAACCTGGCTCCCTTCAGCCAGTTCAACAACCTCAGCTTCAATCCCCCCATGGTTATGATTTCTTTCCAGCATGGCGGCTCCGAAGAGGATGCCCACCGCAAGGAAACTCTGAACAACATTGAAGACACCGGCTACTTTGTATACAACATTGTTCCCTACGAGCTGAAGGACCAGATGAACCTGACTGCTCTGCCCCGCCACGACGTGGACAAGTTTGAGCTGGCCGGCCTGACCAAGGCTGACTGCGTAAAGGTTCCCTGCAAGCGCGTTGCAGAAAGCCCCATTCAGTTTGAATGCGAATATGTGCAGACCATTCACATTCCCAGCAAGAGCAACCTGGGCGTGATCGACATGGTGATCGGCAAGGTGATTGAAGTGCACATCAAGGACGAAGTCCTCACTCCCGAAGGCCGCATCGATTTTCTGAAGATCAAGCCTCTGGGCCGCCTGGGTTACTATGATTACACCTACGTAAACGAGGTGTTCTCCATGGCAGTGCCCGGCCTTACCGCCAAGCAGATGAGCACCATGGGCGGCGACCGCACCGACAAGGCTTCCAAGTAAATATTCCTTTTTAATCCCCCCGCCTCCGGCGGGGGGATTTGTGCGTTTATGGGCGGCAACCGCACAAATGAAGCATCCAAATAATATTGCTTTTTGATTTTCCCCCGCTTCCGGCAGGAGGATTTGTGCGTTTATGGGCGGCAACCGCACAGATGAAGCATCAAAGTATATCGTTGTTTTTCTCTGCCCCACCTGAAGGTGGGGTGCAGTTTTGTTCTATGGTTGGCGATCGTACCTGCATGGCTTCCAAGTAAAGCTAAAATAATGCTAAAATAATAGTAAAAAAACAGAGAGCCTCCGTCAGTACCGACGGAGGCTCTTTAAATCTTTTATTTCTTTCACTGCAGCTTTTTCATGCAGCGGGAATACACCGCCGCAAAGATCAGCATGCTGATCAGGTCCGTTACCGCCTGGGCGGAGATCACACCCATGTAGCCAAAGGCAGTGTTCAGAGCAAGGATCACCGGGATGAACACATAGCCCGTGCGGGCAAACGAAAGCACGAAGGCTTCCTTTGCCTTGCCCAGGGACTGGAAGATGATGGTGATAAGCAGCTGCAGGCCAACCAGCGGTATGGTGATGATCTGCAGGCGGAGCATCAGGGATGCCGCCGCAATAATGGCCGGGTCCTTCAGGAAGAGCCAGCCCAGCGGACGGGCAAACACTCCAACAGCAAGCGAGAGACCCGCTCCCAGACCAAACAGGAACAAAAACACAAAGCGGAGCAACTCATGCAGCTTGTCGATTTTTCCGGCGCCATAGAAATAGCCTGCAATCGGCTGAACACCATAGGAATAGCCGTCTAAGGCAAAGAATGCCATGTTGATCAGCTTGAGGGCAATGCCCATGGAAGCGACCTTGTCGCTGCCATAGGGAACCAGGAAATTATTCAGAACGATCATGCTTACACTGCCCATCACGTTCAGGGAAAGGCTGGAAAAGCTGATGCCTATGATCTCCTTCACATAGTCCTTTGAGATGCGTGCCAGGGCAGGCTGCATGGAAATATGCACATCCCGCCGGGGAATGATCACCAGCGCATAAATGCAGGTGGCCGCATAGCCGGCAACCGTTGCAATGCCTGCACCCAGCGGCCCCATTCCGCAGCCCATGATCAGGATGGGGTCCAGGATGATGTTCACGACAGCGCCAAGCAGGGTGCCGATCATGTTCTCCTTAGAAAAGCCCTCGCTGCGCATGAGGTTTGTGTGCAGGAAGGAAAGGCTGATGATCGGCGCGCCCAAAGCAAGCGCGGAATAGTACGGCAGAGTCAGGGCAAACGTCTCCTCTGTGGCGCCAAGGAGATGCAGCATGGGCGTGCGGAAGGCCATCAGCAGGGCAAGGGCCGCAAAGCCCAGGGCAAGCGTGCCATAAAAGCAGTAGCTGGTGACCCGGCGGATATCATCAAACTTCTTTTCTCCTACCAGGCGGGAGATCAGGCAGCTGCCGCCCTGCGTAAAGAAATTGCCCAGCGCCATAAGCAGGATAAACACCGGCGCACACAGCGATACGCCGGCCACCATGCCGGTATTCTGTGTTTGGGAGATAAAAAATGTATCTGCCATGCTGTACACAATGCAGATGACCATATTCAAAGCGGTGGGGGTCGCCAGCCGCAGATAGGTGGTGCTGATCTTGCCCCGCTCAAAGATCTCGTTATCCATT
>JAKSSN010000143.1 GCA_024403095.1 Oscillospiraceae bacterium | reverse complement strand
GAATTCTGGCCGTTCCCGACCTACGGTGATATTCTGTTCAGTGTAAAATAAAACTTAATATCATTTATACAAGGGCCTTCTTTCAGAGGGCCCTTGTTTGCTTATATTTCGAGTGCAACAAACTACGCCAAAGTGTCTATACATATATGAAAAAGCGGAATTATGGATAAAAAACCTGTGTAAAACAGGGTAAATGTTGTGAATTTTGTCTTGCGCAAAAAATAACAATATGATAAATTTTTACTAGATATAGATTTCCTAAATGAAATAGAAAGCTAGAAGGGGGCATAGATTGTATTGAAAGCTAAAATTCTCACAGTTGCCGGCAAAGGCGGCGTTGGAAAAACTTCGTTGTGTGCCTCCATTGTTCGTTTGCTGGCAGAACGATATCCGGATAAAAAAATCCTGGCCATTGATGCAGACCCTGCAGTAGGCCTGTCGGTAGCCCTGGGTGTTGACGTAAAGCTTACGCTGGATGATATTCGCATGAGCATTGTTGACAGTGTGGAAAACGGCAATACAAATGAGGCACTTGAACTGTTAAGCGAAGCAAGATTTAAAATTTTTGATGCACTGGTTGAAGAACCTGGCTTTGCATTTCTCGCGATTGGCCGTCCGGAAAGTTCCGGGTGCTACTGCAAGGTGAATTCCTACTTAAAAGAAGTAATCGGTGTTCTTGCAAACAATTTTGATTATGTTGTTATTGACGGGGAAGCGGGAATCGAACAGATTCAGCGCCGCGTGATGGAAAAAGTGAGTCATTTGCTCCTAATCACCGACCAGAGTAAAAAAGGCGAGCAGGTGATCACCACAATTAAAAGCGTTGCAGATGAACTGATTGCCTATGAAAAAGTCGGCTGCATCGTAAACCGGGTAACGAATCCTGAGCTGCAGGATATGATTCAGGTTCCGGGAGTTGATATCCTTGCTTATATTCCGGCAGACAATGTTTTTGCAGCAAATGATATACGCGGGCAGAGCGTGATGGATCTGCCGGCAGATTCTCCTGTACTCATGGGTGTGGAAGAAGCACTCAAAAAGATAGAACTTTTATAATTTATAGAAGAAGAGGTGTAACATTTGAAAGATCTTAAGCATTTAATCTATTTCGAAAGTCTGCTTGAGAACGCCGACAATGATCTGATCAAGGATTATCAGGCAAAGGGAAACATCTGCCTTGGCTATACCTGTTTCCATATTCCCGAAGTGATCCTGAATGTGGGTAATTGCTTCTCAACCAGACTGCGCGCCCCCAATACCGGCTCTGTTGACATTGCAACCTACTACATGTCCAACTATACCTGCGAATTTGCCAGAGCTCTGGTAGAACGCGGTGTTGAAGGCGGCTACCAGTTCCTGGATGCAATGATTGGTGTGGATGCATGTTCTATGATGAACCGTGCAATGGAGCATTTTGAGATCCTGAAGGTAAATGAAAAGCCCAACTTTTTTGTAACGCACTGTGATATGCCTTACAAAATCACGGATTACACCATTGAGTCCTATGTTACTCAGATGCGCCTGCACGTTCTGAATAACCTTGCCGAAAAGTTTGGCACCGATGTTTCTGACGATGCACTTCGCGCGGCTGTAGCCCAGCACAATGAAGTATGTGCTATCATCAGCGAAATCGGCCAGATGCGTAAAGCGGAGAATCCTGTGATCACCGGTTATGAATTCCATGTGCTGAACCTGGTTTCTTATACCTGCCCCAAGGAGCTCATTCTTCCTTACCTGCGTGAAACTCTGGAAGAGCTGCGTACCCGTGAGCCGGATGAAAAGAGCCCGTTCCGTGCACGTGTAGCAATCGTTGGTTCCGAAATCGATGATCCCAACCTTACCAAGCTGATCGAAGGATGCGGAGCACTGGTTGTTTCTGACCGCTTCTGCTTTGGCTCTACTCCTGGCCGCGAAGTAATTGAACTGAACGACGAAGAAGATGTTCTCACTCAGATTTGCCGCCATTATATGGAGGTTTCCGAGTGTGCCCGCTATATTTCTGATGAAAAGGTGCATCAGCGCCGTGAGACTTCCGACCGCCTGGCTAAGGAATACCATGCTGACGGTATCATTTATGAGCAGATGAAATACTGTGACTACTGGGGATTTGAGCGTGCTCTGGTTTCTCACATTATGAGCGAAGAATATGGCTGGCCTGTTCTTTCAATTGACCGTCTTTATAACAATGGTAATTCCGGCCAGCTTCGTACTCGCGTTCAGGCCTTTGTTGAGTCTCTTGAAATCAAACGTATTCATAAACAGGAGGGTAAAATCTGATGGCTAAGAAAGAAAAAATCGTTTACCCCAATCCCCAAATCTGGAAAGCAAAAGACTGCATGGACTGGAAAGCACAGGGACAGAACCTGCTTGAGTTCGGTACCATTGCTCTTGAAATGCTGAAAGAAACCGACTGGAAAGCATTTGGCGAAGCCCGCCTGGAAGATGTGAAAGCAGACGGTAAACGGGTAAAAGAAGAGTTTGAAGCCTTTATGGCTTGCTCCAAGGAAGAAAAGATCGATGCAATTCTCCACGGTGAAAAAAGACTTGGACGTCTGTATCGCAAGGGCGCCATGGCTACTACCCGCCGTGAGTGGCGCGGCATTAAAGACACCGCATACGATTTTTATGAATGGGGCCGCATGTGGCTGATGCTGCTGACCACCTTCAGCAAGGATCTGATTCCTGCTCTGAACACCACCCTGTGGTACCGCTGGATGATCAGCTATGTGTGCTGCGTGAACTTTGCTGATAAGAACATGCTCGGTCTGCGTGGAAGCAACCTGCGCATGAGTCACATCCTTATGTATGATGTGTTCCGTTATGTTGCTGAGAACCTTGTAATTCTTGCAAAAGCAGATAAGAAGAACGGCCGCAGCGAAGAATTGAACCAGAAAGTGGTTCTGTTCGATGAAATGACCATGGCTCAGATCATGGCTGGTTTCCCTGATCTGGTTGGCTTCCCGTATCAGCTCTTCCCCGTGTTCCTTGTATCTGAAATTGACCAGCTGACCTGCGTTCCTTACATTGATGCAGTTGAATCCTTTGGCCTGCCTGCAGATACCTGCCCGGTTCCTTCTTCTGAGTGTGGTTCTATTGTAATTGATGCACTTCCTCATATGGGTTCCTGCTTCATTTCCAGCTCCATGCCCTGCGATGGTTCTACGATGGCTTCCTCTTACATGGCAAGACGTTTCCCGGATCTTCCTGTCTTCCATCTTTGCTTCCCCGTACGCTACGAGGATGAATCCACTGTTCAGTGCGGTGCAGAAGATATCAAGGCCTGCATTAAGTTTATTGAAGATACTACCGGTGCAAAGTGGAACTGGGATGCCTACTTTACTCAGATGAAGCGTTTTAACCTTGAAACCAAGTATGAGCTTCAGAAATGGGAAGTAAACAAGAGTGCATACCCGCAGCTGCTTGGCCCCTGCTATGAGTTGTTCCGCAAGTGGAACTACGAGATGGATGGCGGCGCCGATCCTCGTGAAATTGCAACCTTTGAAAAGGTGAACAAGATCATGATGAAGGCATATGAAGCCAAGGAAGAACCGTATCCTGGAAAGATGAAGTATCGTGCACTTGTGTGGTCCTGCCCTGCACACTACTATGCAAACTTCTCCAACTGGGCTGCAAACTGCTGGGGTATCAATGTTCTTGTTGAGATGGAATCTCTGAACTTTACCAAGGAACTGGAGACCGAGGATAAAGAAGAGGCACTGCGTGACCTGGCTCGTCTGTACGAACGTATGGTTATGCGTCGTCATACCAATGGCGGTTACCAGAATGTAGTTGACGAACTCTGGAAACAGTGTGAAGAGTGGAATGCAAAGCTTGTCATCATGTATCAGAACGTTGCATGCAAGAACATGGCAACTGTTCAGGGTATTCTTGATGAGCAGGGCCGTCAGCGCGGCTATGACCTGATTTGGGTTGAGCACGATCTGATGGATCCTCGTACCGTTTCTCGCCGCACCATGCGCGACAAGGTAAGCGAATATATGCGTACCGTTATGCGTGCCGAGCCGGTGGATCCTTCCCTGGTTGAGTTCGAAGACGACAAGTGCATGTAATTTGAATTAATAAAATTCGGCGGCTATAGATATGAAATA
>JAKSSN010000142.1 GCA_024403095.1 Oscillospiraceae bacterium | reverse complement strand
TTTGTAGGCGGCAGGGCAGAGTGAGGCGTTGCCGCAGAATGCTCCGCCGGCCATACGCAGGGAGATATCATATCCAGCCCCACCGGGGGAGAGGAAACCAACCTGCTCGGCCAAAGGCTCCTGTGCCAGCAGCTGCGCGGCAATGCCTGCCTGCAGTGCAGGGGCAACGGCGGTTTCCACCAGAATGGTGATGTTGCCGTTGGGGTCAAAAACACAATAACGGATCTCCATGGTTTCAGCGGCTGTAGTTGCTAAGGAACTGGCGGGTGCGTTCTTCCATGGTGTTGCCGAACACTTCTTCGGGGTGGCCCTGCTCAACGATCACGCCGCCGTCCATGAAAATAACACGGTCAGAAACGGCACGGGCAAAGCTCATTTCGTGGGTGACAACGACCATGGTCATTTTTTCTTCGGCCAGCTGCTTGATCACCTTTAGAACTTCACCGGTGAGTTCGGGGTCCAGGGCGGAGGTGGGCTCGTCGAAGAACAGCACTTCCGGTTTCATTGCCAATGCTCTTGCAATGGCCACGCGCTGCTGCTGACCGCCGGAGAGCTGGCAGGGGTAGGCATTTGCTTTTGCTTCCAGGCCCATTTTGCGCAGCAGTTCCATGCATTCGGCCTCTACTTCGTCTTTATGGCGCTTCTGCACCTTCAGCGGAGCATCCATCAGGTTGCGGAGCACGGAATAGTGCGGGAACAGATTGAACTGCTGAAAAACAAGGCCAAAATAACCTTTGATCTTGCGCAGGTCGTTTGGAGTAAGATAATTAACGGTTCCGTTTGGATCGGTGTATGCAGCCACGGTATCCATGTAGCGGATCTCGCCGGAGCTGATGGTCTCAAGGAAGGTGGCGCAGCGAAGCAGAGTGCTTTTGCCGCTGCCGCTGGGACCGATGATCGAAACGACCTCGCCGCGGTCAACGTTAAAGGAGATGTCTTTTATAACGGAAAGATCTCCAAAGTTTTTGCTGATGTTATTCATTTCAAGAATCATAGCGGCACCTCCTTTTCAGTTATAGTAATCCATGCTTTTTTCTGCTTTGCCCATTACAAAATCGACAATGGCGTTAAACACATAGTAGAACACGCCGGCAACCACAAAAGGCATAAAACTGGTTTGGGAGTTGGCGATCTGCTTGCCGATGGTGAACATTTCCTGGTAGGAAACGGTGAAAGCAAGGGAAGTATCCTTTACCAGGGTAACGATCTCGTTGGTGATGCTGGGCAGGATGCGTTTGACCACCTGGGGAAGAATGATACCAATAAAGGTCTGGAACTTGCTGTAGCCCAGCACTTCGGCCGCCTCGTACTGGCCGTTAGAAATGGATTCAATGCCGCCGCGGTAGATCTCGGCAAAGTATGCGGCGTAGTTAATGGCAAAGGCAATTACCACCGGGATCAGCTTGTTGCGGGAAACCGAAAAGCCAAACAGATAGTAAGGACCGTAGGTAACTGCCAGCAGCTGCAGCATCAGAGGGGTTCCGCGCAGGATGGAGATGATGAAACGGAAAAAGCCAGAGATCACCTTGTTTTTGCTCCTGCGCAGCAGGGCAACGACCAGGCCTAAAGGCAGGGAGATCAGCAGCGTGAGGAAAAAGATACTGCAGGTCCTTCCCAAACCTACGCTCATTTTCAGGATCATGGTGGACAGTGACATGGGGCACCTCTCTTTTTTGTTGAACAATAATAGCAGTATAGAACAGGAACGACCCGGAAGCAAGCGGATGCATGCTTCCGGGTTGGAATTTTATGTTTTATGTTTTGTGTGAACCGGAATGAGATCAGTTGAGGAACAGCAGGTTGTTTACGATGTCAGGGTAGTTGGCAGCGATTGCAGCGTAGGTGCCGTCGGCAACCAGCTCGGCTACTGCGCCTTCGATGGCTGCGCAAAGCTCAGCATCGCCGGAACGGAAAGCGATACCATACTGTTCTGCACCAAGGTTCTCGTTCAGAACGGTGAAGCCTTCGTGTGCGGCAGCATAGGCAACTGCAACGGGCATATCAACAAATACTGCATCCACAGCGCCGCCATCCAGCTCGGTAAAGCACTTGAGGAAGCTATCGCAGGTAACTACGTTCTTGAAGGTAGGGGCAACATCGGCCAGGTCGTCCTGAAGCAGAGCTTCGCCGGAGGTCCCAAGCTGAACTGCGACAGCATAGCCGGCAAGATCTGCGACAACGGTAACGCCGCTGTCGGCCTTAACCAGAAGAACCTGGGTGTTATCGTAGTAAGGAGCGGAAAGAACATAACCGGCTTCCTTCATGCTGTCGAGAATGGTCATGCCGGACCAGACACAGTCGCATTCACCGGCATCCAGCTGAATCAGCTTCTGGTCCCAGTTCACGCCGAACACCTGAAAGTCCCAGCCGAGCTTTTCGCAGGCTGCGCGGCAGATCTCAACATCGAAGCCGGCGTAGTCGCCGTTATCATCCATGTAAGAGAAGGGGGGATATTCGGCATCGATGCCCATGGTGAAAACAATGGGTGCAGCAGCTTCGGCTTCTGCTTCTGCCTCGGGAGCCTTTTCTTCGTTAGCTGCAGGAGCAGCGGAGGGAGCGGGAGCAGCAGTGCTGCCGCAGGCGCACAGGGCAAATACCATTGCCAGTGCAAGAATCATAGCAAAAATCTTTTTCATTTTAGTTCTCCTCTTTTGGTTTAAGAAATTTATTTGTTGCTTTCTTAACGCTTTTATATATTACCACATTACCACGCTAAAGTAAAGAGGGCAAAATAAAAAACTTTCGACTTTGTATAAAATGTCAATTAACGAACTGAAATAACAGAAAAAGCTGAAAAACCATGCAATAGTAACAATGAATCTCGATAGGCAGTAAAAACACGGTGCAGAATCCGAAAGAATACTCAGAGGATGGGCTGGCCGTTCAGCGCGGCAGAAGTAAGATGGTCGCCGGTGTAGCAGAGCTTCAGCGAGAAAAACGGCTCGTCGGTGCGCAGGAGCTTTAAAAAGATGCGGTCACCTTCCCACAGGGTAAGGCGCAGCAGCTCATCCCGGTCGATCCATTCCAGAACGCCTTCGTCGCAGTCAATCAGGGTGCCGGAAAAATCGCTGGAGGTGAAAAGGTGCATATATTCTGTGCCCCATTGGTCGCTTACAAAGGTTACAATGCCCCGGTAACGCCAGGAATGCAGGGTAAGGCCGGTCTCTTCCCGGGCTTCGCGCAGCATGCACTCTTCCGGGCTCTCGCCGGGCTCAAACTTACCGCCGATGCCGATCCACTTATCGTGGTTTTCGTCGTTTTCCTTTTTGGTGCGGTGCAGCATCAGGTAGCGGCCATCCTGCTCGATATAACAGAGACTGGTGTTTTTCATAACAGGTCCTTCTTTCCGGGAATTATTCTGTGGTTTACTATACAACCCGGCAGCTGAGCTTGTCAAACCGCGCGTTGAATCCCGGGGGTAAGGATGATATAATCGGGGAAAAGGAGGGCGGAGCTATGAAAACACTGATCGAACTGTATGACGAGCGCACCATTGAAAATGTGATCGGCCCGGAAGTATTCCGCCCGCAAAAGGTGATCTATCTCTGCCCGGAGGAAGTTGCGGCTGACCGTGGTGTGCGGGAGAATTTGAAGAGCTTTCTGCGTTCACGAGGCTTGGAGCTTTCGGTGGAGTTTGTTGCCGTGAGCCTTTTTAAGGCAGACCGGGTGCTTGCCCTGCTGCGGCGTATTGCGGCCGAAAATCAGGACTGTGCTATGGACGTGACCGGGGGCACCGATGCCGCCCTGATTGCAGCGGGTATGTTCTGCCGCGAGACGAATATTCCCACCTTTACGTATTCCCGTAAAAGGAACCGTTTCTATAACATCTCCAATGCTCCCTTTGCCGATGACTATCCCTGCACGCTGAGCTATGATGTGGAAGAGTTTTTTGCCATGGCCGGCGGAAAAATGCGGGAGGGCAGGGTAGATAATTCCCTCCTTGACCGGTATCTGGATGGGTTTGAGGCATTCTTCCGGGTGTTTTTGAAGTATCGCAGCACCTGGAACGACAACATCCTGTTTCTGCAGCGTATTTCGCAGGGGCATAAGGATGCACCAATCACGCTGAAGGCGAGCGGAAGCTGGGTGCAGAAAGGCGAGCGCGGCGGCCG
>JAKSSN010000141.1 GCA_024403095.1 Oscillospiraceae bacterium | reverse complement strand
GGAATAGTTTTTGGTAAAACCATCGTCATTATAAAGGGCAAAGGAAGCGCCCGGCCAGCCCAGCAGCTGAACCTGAGCAAAGTCCACATCCTCGGCGCGCTGTGCAGCCTCTGCCACCGGGATGCAGCGGCCAGAGCGAATAAACAGAGGCACCTCGTTCAGCGCAACTTTCACATAATGCAGCCCCTTGGCCAGCTTCTGCTGATGGATGCTGCCGTTGGGAAGAAATTTTATAAACAGCATTTCTTCCGGCAGGTATACGGTGCGTCCCTCCGCATTCTGGGTATATACGGGGGCAATCATGATCTCGTCCCCCAGCATCAGCTGGTCCTCCGTGTTCCGCGCGATCTCGTCGTCGGGGTATACAAAGGCAAGGGGCTTGAACATCATTTCATTTTCCAGGGCACAGCGGATGTAGGTAGAGTACAGGTAAGGCAGCAGACGGTAGCGGACCCCAATCACATGGGCAAAGTCCTGCGGACCTTCAAACTGATAAAACTCCTGTTCGCGGGAGCCGTTGGTGGCGTGGTTCCGCATCAGCGGAGTGAACACACCAAGGGCAAGCCAGCGCAGCAGCAGGTCGCGGGTGGTATCGCAGCCAAAGCCGCCCAGGTCTGCGCCAATATACAGAAAACCGCACATGTTCAGCGAGGGCAGCATTTTAAGGTTCAGCAGCAGGTGCGACCACCAGGATTTGTTATCGCCGGTCCAGATGCCGCCGTAGCGGTGCATGCCAACATAGGAGGAGCGGGAAAACATAAGAAAGCGCTTTTCCGGCGCTATGCGTTCGAATGCTTCGCCGGCGGCCCGGGTCATATTGTAGCCAAACAGGTTATGCACCCGCTCGTGACACACCGGTTTGCCATCCACCTGGTGGAAGAAGCGGGCATAGTCGGCATGGCTGTTGGAGAGCGAGGCCAGACTGTCCATCACTTCAAACATGGGCACTTCAATATTCCCGGCTTCCACAATGGAATTCAGCATCTTCAGCGCATCCTGCATTCCCTCCGGGGAATGAAAGATGGAGGGCTCGTTCATATCGTTCCAGAAGCCGTCAATGCCCTGGTCGACCAGAAAACGATAGTGGTCGCCGAACCAGCGGCGGGCTTCGGGATTCAGCACATCCGGGAAATGGGTGTAGCCGGGCCAGACCGAGGCCTGGAAGGGAGTTCCGTCGGCTTTTTTGCAGAAATAGTCTCCGGCGAGTCCTTCTTCATAAATGGGATAACCTGCCTCAATTTTAACTCCGGCATCAATAATGGGAATCAGGCGCACGCCCTGCTCCTCTTTCATTTCTTTCACAAAGGCGGCAAAGTCCGGGTAAAGCTCGGTATTAACAGTAAAGTCTTTATAGGCATCCATATAGTCGATGTCCATATAGACCATATCCAGTCCTACCCCTGCTTTACGGTGCTCCGACGCGACCTTGCGGAAATCATCAGGTGTTTTATAGCCCCAGCGGCTTTGGCCAAAGCCAAAGGCAAACTTGGGAGGAATATAGCTTTGCCCAATGATGCTGCGGAACTGGTGAACAATATCCAGCTCGGAGTTGCCACTGATCACATACAGCGCCAGGTCGGCATGGTCACAGCTGATCTGCAGCGTATCGGAGCGGGTATAACCCACATCAAAGGTGAGGAACGAGGGGTAATCAAAGAAAAGACCGCGAAGAGTTTTGCCGGAGATCAGCAGAAAGTTGTGCGCCGCATAAAGCGAACGCACATCTTCGTGGTGGTTGGGATTGTCGCTGCAGTCGCTTACATACACAAAACCGCGCTTGTTGATTCCGCGGTTGGCACCGCCCAGACCATAAACAGCATCTTCCGGCTGCAGAGCATAGATAAAGCGGAACCCTTCCTGCAGGGAAATCTTTCCAATATCCGGTGCTCCTGCTGCAGCGGGGATTTCGGTGATCACGGCGTCGGTAGGAAACGGGCTGCCGAAAATGTATTTCTGAATCATAGCTTCTCCTTTGCATCACGCAGGCTGAAATTTATATGAGGAATTGTAGCACTGAAGCACGCCCGAGTAAATAGCGTTTAACAGGCAAAGCAGCGTTTTCAGCCGTGCCTGCCTGGCAAGAACGCGGGCGGTAACCTGTTTTTTATAGCTATTTCGGCCCCGATGTGGTAAACTTGGGCAAAGAACGTACAGCTCTGTCAGAGAAAAAGAATGAAAGGAAAATTCACATGATCCTTTATGTAAATGCTGCCGCTTCCCGCCAGGGAAACGGATCCAAAGAAATGCCGTTCCGGCACATTAACGATGCAGCAAAGATTGCCATGCCCGGCGACGTGGTTTCGGTGGCACCCGGTGTTTACCGCGAGTATGTGAACCCGGTTCATGCCGGCCGCGAAGATGCCCGCATCGAATACCGCAGCGAGCAGCCCCTTGGCGCCCGCATTACCGGCGCAGAACTGCTTACCGGCTGGCAGCCCTATCAGGGAACCACCTGGGTTGCCAAGGTGGATAACGGCGTGTTCAACGGCTTTAACCCCTATAAAGAACCGGTGATCGGCGACTGGTATTTTTACCCCAAAGACCCTGCCACCGGCAAGATCCTGGATATGCACCGCGGCGCAGTGTATATGAACGACCAGATGTTCTACGAGACCTTTACCCTGGAAGAATGCATCCGGGGCGAGGTGTTTGCCGCTTCCTGGCAGCCGGAGCTTTCCATTTACAAATGGTTTGCCGAGGTGGGCCAGCAGGAGACCACTATTTATGCCAACTTCCAGGGCTACGACCCGAACAAGGAATGCGTGGAGATCAACGTGCGCAACAACTGCTTTATGCCCCAGGAAAAAGGTGTTGGCTGCATTACACTCAGCGGTTTTGTGGTGGATAAGGCAGCTACCAACTGGGCTCCCCCTGCCGCCTTCCAGGACGGCATGATCGCTGCCCACTGGAGCAAGGGCTGGATCATTGAGGACTGCGACATCTCCAACTCCCGCTGCTGCGGCATCTCCTTTGGCAATTACCACCAGACGGAAAAGGGCAACGATAACTACTTCACCTACAAGCACGTGAAGAGCCCCACTCAGATGGAGCGCGATGCTGTGTGCATTGCCCAGTACGATGGCTGGACCAAGGAGACCGTTGGTTCCCACATTGTGCGCCGCTGCCACATTCATGACTGCGGCCAGGCAGGCATCGTGGGCCGTATGGGCTGTGTGTTCTCCATCATCGAGGATAACCACATTCATAATATCAACAATTCCCAGCAGCTCACCGGCGCCGAGATGGGCGGCATCAAGTTCCACTCAGCCATTGATGTGATCTTCCGCCGCAACCATATTCACCACTGCACCATGGGAATCTGGACCGACTGGCAGGCTCAGGGCACCCGCATTACCCAGAATCTGCTGCATGATAACCATGCCCCGGAGGGTACGCCGAAAATGTTCCTGGATCTGTGCCAGGATATCTTTGTGGAAGTTGGCCATGGCCCCACGCTGATCGATAATAACATCCTGCTTTCCAAGAGCGCCGTGCGCTGGGCAACCCAGGGTGTGGCAGTGGTGCACAACCTTGTGGCAGGTGCCTTTACCTGCGTAAGCTCCGGTACCACCATGCTCACCTCCAAGGGCGAGCTGCACCGCCGCTATACGCCCTACCATATCCCCCATCGCACCGAGGTGGCCGGTTTTATGACCATTCTGCACGGCGATAACCGTGTATACAACAATATCTTTGTTCAGAAGCATCCCTTTAACCCGGAGCAGGGCACCGTGGTGGGAACAGAAGACATCACCAATGAGCGCGTCGGCAATGCCGTGTGGGATGCCTACCCCACTTACGAGGAGTGGATCGCCAAGTTCAAGCTGGGTGAACGCGCCGACATGAACACCATGTTTGAACTGCTGGATTACCATTTCGATAATCTGCCGGTTTGGGTCAATGGCAATGCCTATTTCAACGGTGCACTCCCCTGGAACCGCGAGCAGCACAAGCTGGTGGACGAAAAGAACCCGGTTCAGCTGGAGCTGGTGGAGAAGGACGGCCACTGCACGCTGAACACCAACGTGTATGACCTTCTGCAGGATTTCCGCTGCGGAATCATCACCAGCGATATTCTGGGCGAGGCATTTGAACCCGAGGAACGCTTTGAAAATCCCGATGGTACGGCGATCGTTTTCAACGAGGATTATCTGGGAGCTCACCGCGGAGT
>JAKSSN010000140.1 GCA_024403095.1 Oscillospiraceae bacterium | reverse complement strand
GCAGGATGAATGCGGCGGGCTGTTCTTTATTTTCATGTTCAGTTTACGTAATTTTATAGGTTTACGTAATATTATGTTGTTAACGTAATATGGTTTCAAACATATAAAAAAGCTGTGCAGTTTCTCTGCACAGCTTTTTTATATGTTACTTTTCTTCGTCGTAGTCAATAAGGACCCAGCTGGTGTTATCCGGAAGATAATTATACACAACAGGAACAAAACGATCTTCCACTTTTCCCGTGCGTACCTTACCCTCCACATCAGTTACATTAAACTGAAAAGCATATTTATCTGTGATGTAATATACTCTGTCATAAAGCTTAAAGAACAGCTCGGCATCCTGGCCATTTGCCTGGTCAGCCTTATAAAGGGCAGTGGGAGAATAAACATAAATGGAAAGAAGGCCCTTCTTTTCTTCCGACAGCTCTTCTGCAATCTGCTTTGCAAAGCCGCAGACCGCCGTGATCGGTGTCTGCTTAGAGGACATCGTACGGGAATATACAACCACTGTGCTGCTGTCCTCCGGGATGACCGGATGTGCCACATCCGCAAGCACCACTTCATCAAATCCCATTTCCCACAGTTCGCGTACCATATCCACCGTATAGTTTCGCACGCTCTGGTTATACGGGTCCAGCCAGGTTCCGGTTTCATTGATCAGGTTGTTTCCAAGGCTGTTTCTTAGTGCAACCGAGGTACTGTAAGTGGAAAATCGGCCGTCCACACAGCAGCTGATCTGAGCTACCAGATAGATTCCCCGGTCCTTCAGGGTGTTAATGTAGCTTTGAATGTACGTGGTGGTATCGGTGGTCTGCGAAAGGCCGTACATTGCCGCTTCCGGAGAATTGCAATACCACATCAGCTGTCCGCTTCGAGGCTTCATCTCAAGAACAAGGGAATTACCGGAAGAAAGACGGGCCGCATACTCTTCCAGCTTTTCCCAGGTCATATTTTCAGCAGGCACAAAAATAGCTCTCATCTCGCCCACTTTTCCAATCTTTGTCTGTTCCACAGAGGAATAATCAGGCTCATCAAAAATAACTTTGCCTTCCACCTCTTCGAAAACAACATCTTCAACAATGCGATCGGAATCATCTGCAACGATCTTTTCAGCAAATGGGCTTATGACCTCAACAGAATCTTTGGTAATAACCGCATACTTCTGCATAGAGAAGAACGAGACCACAAAAACCGAAAGGACCCCCAGCAGGATCAGGGCAGGAATAAAGATATAATTCCGGCGTTTATGACGGGTTCCTTTATAAAATGCGCTCTTATTTGCCACAGGCAATCACTCCAACATACGGATACGTCTCTCGTGGCGGGGATCGCCGGAGAACGGAGTGTTCAGGAAAGTATCCACCAGGCGAAGGGCCAGGCCGGGGCCAGTCACACGGGCGCCTAGGCAGATGATATTTGCATCATTATGAGCACGGGTTGCCTCGGCAGAGAAGCAATCGCTTACCAGAGCCGCGCGAATCCCGGGGACCTTATTGGCACAGATGGAAACTCCAATGCCGGTACCGCATACCAGAACGCCCTTTTCGCACTCGCCGGATGCTACTGCATTTGCTACAGCTTTTGCATACACAGGGTAATCGCAGCTGTCAGTGGTATAAGTGCCAAAGTCCTTGCACTCGATCCCCTGCTCCTGCAGATGCTTAAGGATCTCGTTTTTCAATTCGAATCCGCCGTGGTCGCTTCCTAAAGCTATCATAGTTATTAACCTCCAAAAGAATAGATAGAATTCATCGGGTATTTATCGAATAGAGAAAAAGGCATCCATACCGGGATAGGCTGCCACATCAAACAGCTCTTCCTCAATGCGAAGCAGCTGGTTATACTTGGCAACCCGGTCTGTACGGGAGGGAGCTCCCGTTTTGATCTGGCCGGCATTCACGGCAACTGAGATATCAGCAATCGTGGTGTCTTCGGTCTCGCCGCTGCGGTGAGAAACCACTGCCGTCCAGCCGGCGCGATGCGCCATCTGGATCGCATCCAGTGTTTCCGTCAGAGTGCCGATCTGATTCAGCTTGATCAGAACGGAATTTGCTGCCTTTTTCTGAATTCCCTGGCGAATGCGGGCTGTGTTAGTAACAAACAAATCATCTCCAACGATCTGTATGCGGCTGCCCAGGCGCTCCGTCAGCATTTGCCAGCCTTCCCAGTCGTTTTCGCCCATTCCATCTTCAATTGAAATGATGGGATATCTGTTTACAAAACCTTCCCACATATCCACCATCTGTTCGCTGGTCATTACTGTGCCGCGTTTTGGCAGATGGTAGCATCCGTCCTGCTCACTGTACCATTCACTGACCGCTCCATCAATGGCAATACGGAAATCGGTACCCGGTTCATAGCCGGCAAGTTCCATTGCACTGACCAGCGCTTTCAGCGCATCTTCGTCGCTTTCCAGATTGGGAGCATAACCGCCTTCATCTCCTACGCCGGAGGCAGGCACCACTTTTTTCAGTGCATGGAAAACTTCTGTGCACATACGCAGGCCTTCACGGAAGGACTCTGCGCCAACCGGCATGATCATAAACTCCTGAATATCCACATTGCTTCCCGTGGCATGCGCGCCGCCGTTCAGCACATTCATCATCGGCACCGGCAGCGTTTTGGCATTCACACCGCCAATATAACTGTAAAGGCTTTGGCCGGTCGCTAAGGCCCCTGCCTTTGCGCAGGCAAGGGAAACACCCAGAATGGCATTGGCTCCAAGGCGAGTCTTGTTAGGCGTTCCGTCTACCTCACAGAGGATAGAATCGATATACGGCTGGTCAAGAACATTTAACCCCCGCAGTGCTTCTGCAAGCTCCCCGTTCACATTTTCCACAGCAAGCTCAACGCCCTTTCCGTTATAGCGTTTCATGTTGCCGTCACGAAGCTCGCATGCTTCATACATTCCGGTAGATGCACCGGAAGGAACGGAGGCACGGCCAATGGTTCCGTCGTCCAGAGTTACTTCCACCTCTACGGTCGGGTTGCCTCTGGAATCCAGGATCTCTCTGGCCATTACATCAACGATTTCAAAATATTGTTTCATAGATCAGATCCTCTTTTCTATGCTTATACACATACAGTTTAAATATAGCACAAGACGGCCATTCCGTCCAACAGATTTTCATGTTTTCTCTTTCTCTCTTGTGGTGCCGACTGGATTTCCTGCCCGCTCTCTTGTCAGTGATTCAAAAATGATATATAATTATTTGGTTAAGTATGAATTACGGAGTGTGTGACCCATGAGAATGAGAAAACGCCCGAACCTTCAGCCAAGAATGGAAAAATGTGCTTCTGTTTTGGTGGAAGTGCCGGAAGAAAATAAAGGAAAATGGAAAACTGTTTACGGTTTTGAGCACATGGAACTGGAGCTTGGCTGCGGAAAAGGCCGCTTTACTGCTGACACTGCCGCAAATCAGCCCGGCACCCTGCTGGTTGCCCTGGAAAAGGTGGCCGACGCCATGATCATCGCTATGGAACGCATCTGCGAACGTGGCCTTGCTAACGTTCGCTTTATCCGCGGTGACGCCGCCCGTCTGCAGGAAATGTTTGAGCCCGGCGAGGTGAGCCGCATCTATATTAATTTCTGCGATCCCTGGCCCAAAAGCCGTGATGCAAAGCACCGCCTGACCGCGCCCGCTTTTCTGCGTATGTATTGTGATCTGCTTCCTGTTGGCGGCGAGATCCACTTTAAAACCGATAATTTACCCCTCTTCAACTGGTCGGTTGAGCAGTTCAAGGAAGAGGTTTGGGAACTCCACGAAGTTGCCAATGATCTCCACGTGAACGGGATCTGCGGTGTGGTGACCGACTACGAAGCAAAATTCCACGAGGAAGGGATCCCCATTAACCGTCTGGTTGCACGCCGTGTTGAAGGTACAAAGGGCTGCAATGCAGGCGAGTTGGAACGTATGCGCAATGCTGCGCTGACCGATGCGAGAGGATATAATGCATGAAATATATATCCTGGAATGTTAACGGTTTGCGCGCTGTGGTTAAAAAAGGCTTTGAAGAGATCTTCACTTCCTTAGATGCTGATTTCTTTTGCCTGCAGGAGACCAAACTTCAGGAGGGCCAGATTGACCTCTCCTTCCCCGGTTATGAAAGCTACTGGTGTTATGCCGAGAAAAAAGGGTACTCCGGCACTGCCATCTACACAAAGCATACCCCGCTCAGCGTTTCCTATGGAATCGG
>JAKSSN010000014.1 GCA_024403095.1 Oscillospiraceae bacterium | reverse complement strand
TACATCACGCGGTTAACGCCCTTTACCTCGTTGACGATACGAGTGGATACACGGTCCAGAACATCATAGGGGATACGGGACCAGTCTGCAGTCATAAAGTCGCTGGTGGAAACGGAGCGAAGTGCGATTGCATAATCATAAGTACGGCCGTCGCCCATAACACCGACAGAACGCATATTGGTAAGAGCTGCAAAATACTGGCTCATGGTGCTTTCCAGACCAGCCTTGGCGATTTCGTCGCGGAAGATAAAGTCGGCTTCACGCAGCATATCCAGTTTTTCCTTGGTGATATCGCCGATTACGCGGATACCAAGGCCAGGACCGGGGAAGGGCTGACGAGTGACCAGATACTCGGGAAGACCGAGCTCGCGGCCAAGGCCACGTACCTCGTCCTTAAAGAGCATGCGCAGAGGCTCAATGATCTCTTTAAAGTCAACATAGTCAGGCAGACCGCCAACATTGTGGTGGCTCTTGATCACAGCAGCATCGCCCTTGCCGGATTCGATGACATCGGGGTAGATGGTTCCCTGAACCAGGTAATCTACGCTGCCAATCTTTTTGCCTTCAATTTCAAATACGCGGATGAATTCCTCGCCGATGATCTTGCGCTTGTGCTCGGGCTCTTCAACGCCCTTGAGTGCGGTAAGGAAACGCTCCTCTGCATTTACGCGAACAAAGTTGATATCCCACTTGGAGAAAGCGGCTTCAACCTCGTCGCCTTCGTCTTTGCGCATCAGGCCGTGGTCCACAAACACGCAGGTGAGCTGATTGCCGATAGCTTCAGCCAGCAGAGCGGCTGCAACACTGGAGTCAACACCGCCGGAAAGAGCAAGCAGAGCTTTGCCGCTGCCAACTTTGGCACGGATGTTCTCAATGGCAGTGCGCTTGTAATCTGCCATGGTCCAGTCGCCGGTGGCACCGCAGACCTTATAAAGGAAGTTGCGGAGCATATCCAGGCCGTAAACGGTATGGTTTACTTCGGGGTGGAACTGAACACCATAGAACTTGCGGTTTTCATCGCAGATGCCAACGTTCGGGCAGGCTTCCGAATGAGCGGTAAGACGGAACCCGTCAGGAACTTTTGCCATATAGTCGCCATGGCTCATCCAGGAGATACTTTCGGAGGGGATGCCATCGAAAAGAAGGCAGCTGTTATCGAAATAGGTGAGGGTCTTGCCATATTCACGGGCGGAATCATCCTGCGCTGCAGTTACACGGCCACCCAGTTCGTCTGCCAGCAGCTGGCAGCCATAGCAGATGCCAAGAATGGGCACACCCATAGTATATACTTCTTTTGCGCAGTGAGGTGAACCGGCTTCGTATACACTGCCGGGGCCACCGGTGAAGATGATGCCGATGGGGTTATATGCACGGATCTCCTCAATAGGCATGTCGTAAGGCTTTACTTCGCAATACACATTGCACTCGCGAACGCGGCGGGCAATCAGCTGGTTATACTGGCCGCCGAAATCCAGCACAAGTACTTTCTGGTTAAGCATAAGGCTCCTCCCAATTCCCAATTTAAAACAATAAATTCTGATGAATCTAAAAAATTATATGTCTCAGAACCTATGCTGTCAATCATTTTTCGGCAGAATCTGCGCAGGAAATGGAAGCTTTCACAAAGCCAAGGAACAGCGGATGGGGATGGTTGGGGCGGCTCTTGAATTCCGGATGGAACTGAACGCCAATAAACCAGCTGCAGGCAGGATTTTCCACAATTTCCACCAGGGATCCATCCGGGCTCAGGCCAACGGGATTCAATCCGGCAGATGCGATCTCTTCCCGGAAAAGGTTATTAAACTCATAACGGTGTCTGTGGCGCTCGGAGATCATTTCGGAGCCGTATAGCTGGGCAGCCTTGCTTCCCTTGGCAAGAACGCAGGGATATTTGCCCAGCCGCATGGTACCGCCTTTTTTAGTTATGTTAACCTGGTCGGGCATCAGGTCGATTACCGGGTGAGAAGAGGTGGAGGTGAATTCGGAGGAATGTGCATCGGACCAGCCTAATACATTGCGTGCATATTCAATTACGGAGATCTGCATGCCAAGGCAGATGCCAAAATAGGGAACATTGTGGGTACGGGCATATTTGGCTGCTGTGATCATGCCTTCAATTCCGCGGTCGCCAAACCCGCCGGGAACCAGAATTCCGCTGCAGTCGCCCAGAATGGAATCCACATTGTCCTCGGTGACTTCCTCACTATCGACCCACTTTATGTCAACCAGCGCATCATTTCCGGTACCGGCATGGAACAGAGACTCTGCAACACTGAGGTAGGCATCGTGAAGCTGGACATATTTGCCAACCAGTGCGATCTGAACATGGCGATGTGCATTCTTGATGCGTGCTACCATTTCACTCCACTGTTTCAGATCCGGCTCGCTGCAGTGCAGGTTCAGCTTATCGCAGACAACTTTGGCAAGGCCTTCTTTTTCCAGCAGAAGGGGAACTTCATATAATGTGGAAGCGGTGGTGTTGGAAATCACGCATTCCGGAGCCACGTTGCAGAAAAGCGCAATCTTCTGGCGGATATCATCGGGAATCGCAACATTGCTTCGGCATACCAGTACATCCGGCTGAATACCGATGCTTAACAGCTCTTTTACAGAATGCTGCGTGGGCTTGCTCTTCAGTTCTCCGGAGCCAGGGACTTCCACGATCAGGGGGACGTGAATGAACACTACGTTGCTGCGGCCTTTTTCAACTGCGACCTGACGGATCGCTTCAAGGAACGGCTGGCTTTCAATGTCGCCGACCGTGCCGCCGATTTCGCTGATCACAACATCAGCATCTTCTTCCGACACGGCATAGATGCGGCGTTTGATCTCGTCGGTCACGTGGGGGATGATCTGCACGGTACGGCCCAGGTAGCCGCCCTGTCGTTCGCGATTCAGAACGCTCCAGTAGATCTTACCGGAAGAGATGGAGCAGTTTTCGGTAAGGGAAACGTTGGTGAAACGCTCATAATGGCCAAGGTCCAGGTCGGTCTCAGCGCCGTCGTCTGTCACGAACACCTCGCCGTGCTGGTAGGGGCTCATGGTGCCCGGATCAACATTCAGATAGGGATCAAACTTCTGATTTAAAACACGCAGCCCGCGCTGCCTTAAAAGGCGGCCAAGCGATGCGGCACAGATTCCTTTTCCAAGACCGGAGACTACGCCTCCAGTAACAAAAATATACTTCATAGTTCCACTCGTCCCTTTCTAAAAAACAAAATATGGCGCGATTTTACGACGGAATTATTTTCCCGTCAATCTGACAGAAAATAGAAATATTACGTGGAAATTGGAACTTTTTTGATGATATATACGAAATTGTGCGAGCATAGAGTTTTTTGCTTGAATTTCATTTTAGAGGGTGATAATATAGCGTCGTATCACCCCGTTGAAGAACGGCGGGAATATAATTTCAGAAGTATGATTTCTATATTTTTTTTATATTGATCTGTTATTCATAAATAAAAACAGTACCGGTTTCCTTGGCTTTCCCAGGAGACCGGTACTGTTTTTTGTTACTATCATTACTTATAAATTGTTATTTTTTGCGTGCCTGAGATTTTTTTGCGGAGCGTTTCGTCACAAGAATCTTTTTCTTGTTGCGGGCGTGAATATACATTGCCACCGGACAGATCACAATTGCGACCCAGGATGCCCAGTTGCCAATCTTAGGTGTGGCAGCAACAAGGATAATAGCGATACCAATGGCAATCTGAACAGCACCATCATAAAGCGAGAACTTTTCCAGTTCATTTTCCTGGTGAATGGAATAATTCTGGAAATAGCATTTTTTGCGGATGATCTCCAGTAATCCAATGACGATCAGGGCGGCAGCGATAAAAATAATTACATAAATGGAAAGCTTTGACATTGCGGATACTCCTTATAATCCAAGAATTCTTGCGGCTTTTAAAATGGCGGTTTCCGTTTTGGAATCGGGAATCTCGTTGTTCATCACCTGACGGATCAGTTCTTCCATGGGAACCAGTTCCACGTTCAGAAATTCACCTTCGTCTAGCTCCTGCTGGCCAAAATGCAGCTTACGGGCAAGATACATGGTGATCTTTTCATCGCTGTATGCAGGCGCGGAATAAAACACACCCATATCGATCCATTCATCTGCTGTGATGCCGGTTTCTTCCCGCAGCTCCCGTTTTGCTGCTTCCAGCCGGTCTTCCGAGGAAGAATCCAGCTTGCCGGCAGGGATCTCGGTAATCACACTGTCAATCGGGTAGCGATACTGGCGCTCAACTACAACACGGTTATCCTCTGTAACCGGAATGACGCAAACGGCTCCAACATGGCGGATCAGTTCGCGGAAGGATTTTCCGCCGCCAGGGAGCGTGATCTCGTCCCGCATAACATGAAGGATCTTTCCATTGAAGATTTCGCTGGAGCTGTCCATCGTTTCCCGCAGTTCATTAAACTCTTTCATAATAACCCCGCATTCTCTGGCTTTACAGCCAGTATTCCACTTCTTTTCGTCCGCTGGCCACTGCCTTAACCGAGGCTTCTGTTGCCTTGCGGATCGGAGCCGGAATCTGGCGATTATCCATGGGACAGACATAAACGCAGCGCATGCAGCCGATGCACTTGGAGATCTTCATTGCCTTGGGGCCTTCAATGGCACCGGCAGGGCATTCCTTTGCACAGGTGCAGCACAGCATACAGTCGCGACCGGGAAAAGCACGCACGGGAACCGGAACATACTTGCGGTAAGGACGGGAGCCGGGCATGGTCACAGCACGCGTGTTATCTTTAGCGTTAAACCGGGTAAAGAACTCATGAATCTTTTCACGGTCAGCAGCGTCCGGACGTCCGGCGGCAACCGAGTGGTTCAGGGAATGAGGCGCGATCACCTGCATGCCGCCAACCACGTTAAAACCGCGCTGGAATGCAAGGTCTCCCATTTCTATCAGCGCGTCGTCAATGGCGCGGTTGCCGAATACGGCGATCAGAAGGGCGTGCGCACCATGGGAATCGATCATTTTCATGCGCTCGATCATGGGAGGGGGAACACGGCCGCTATATACCGGGAAGCAGAAAACAACGAGCTCATCTTTTTCAAATGTAAGGCCATAGCAGTTTACGGTGATGTCATAAATATCTTTTACACCGAGTTCCTGGGCCATGATCTCAGCAACATGGCGCGTGCCGCCGGTTGGACTGAAATACAAAACAGAAGTTCTTGAAAACTGCATAACAGAATACTTCCTTTAATACGTTAATATCATTGTTGAGCATAGCATACGGGAGAATATTCTTCAAGTAATTCTTCCGGGAAGCGGGCGCTTTGAGAGGCAGACGATACTTTCCTTTTTGCCGGGAGGCTGATATAATAATACGGATTTTATACTTGGGATGGGAGCAGGATGAGCGGCCATTATTACAGCCTGAATGAATACCTTCAGAGAAGCTTTGGGGGCAAACTGTATAAACTTGCGCTGGATGGCGGATTTACCTGCCCAAACCGCGACGGCACCCTTGACACTAGGGGCTGCATTTTCTGCAGCGGCCGCGGTAGCGGCAATTTTGCAGAGTTTCTATCAGCATCTGCCACCGAAACACTGGACCGGGCAATCGCAAGAGTAGCATCCAAAGGAAACTGTGTTGGATATATAGCGTATTTTCAGAACTATACAGGAACCTACGCTCCAGTCGAGCGTTTAGAAAGCTTGTACCGGGCGGTGCTGGAAGATGAACGGGTGAAGGTGCTTTCGATTGCAACCCGCCCTGACTGCCTGGGCGATGAAGTGATGGAGCTTCTGAAAGAACTGAACCGGGAAAAACCGGTATGGATCGAGCTCGGCCTGCAGACCATCCACCCCCAGACGGCAGAATATATCCGCCGAGGCTATCCGCTGGAGGTGTTCGATTCGGCGGTGAAGCGCTGCCGCCAGGCTGGTTTGGAGGTAATCGTTCATATGATCCTTGGCCTTCCGGGAGAAAGCGATGAGATGATCTGCCAGACGGCAGAGTATGTGGGCAAAAGCGGAGCGAACGGAATCAAACTGCAGCTGCTGCATGTGCTGAAGGGAACCGACCTTGCTGCAGATTACGCAGCAGGAAAATTCAGCGCCATGGAACTGGAGCATTATATTCAGCTGCTGGAAAACTGCATACGGGTGCTGCCACCGGAAATGGTGATCCACCGGCTGACCGGCGACGGCGACAAGCGGGAACTGATTGCGCCTTTATGGACAGCAGATAAGAAAAGAGTTTTGAATGCGATCCGTTCGGCCTTTGAGCGGGACGGGCTGATTCAGGGAGAAAAGATTCGGCCATAGATTGGGCATATATATGGGGGAAATAATGGAGAAAAAGCAAGGCAGGGGCAATAGAATATGGAAGACGGCGGCTGCCTTTGCGGCGGCTACGCTGGCGGCGATCGTGGTACTGCTTTTGGCGGTGATCCTGGTGCTGCTGAAAGGACCTTCGCCTGCAGCAGGAAGACTGTTTGCCCTTTCGTGCCAGGAGACCAGCGCTTTAAAATGGGTCCCCGGTCTGTTTGTATCCGATGACTATCTGCAGAAGCTGATGGCAGAGGGTACAATCAACAGACAAGAGGCTGAGATGAGCTATCCCATTTGGAGCGGGCAGGCAGAGAATACTTTAAATTTGTATGAAGATAACGAAGATACTAATGACGGGCAGATCGTACTGCTGGACATTCAGGAGAGCCTTTTCAAAGGGAAACTGATGATCATTCAGGACCCGAAACGTGTTTGTTTTGGTGTACTGGATGCATACGGTGAAGAGCAGGAAGGCATGTTCCTGTATGAATTTATAGAAGCTTACCATGGGGTGGGCGGCACGAATGCCGGAGGCTTTTATGATCCCGAGGGAAATGGAAACGGAGGCATCCCGGAGGGGATTGTAATCAGCGGAGGCAAACTCCGATATGGCGAAGAGGATACCGTCTACAGCAATGTGATCGGGCTGGACGCACAGCATCACCTTTGCCTTGGGGATATGACGCCGGCGGAAGCCCTGGAACAGGGAATTGAATCCGCGGTCAGCTTTGCCCCGGGCCCGGTTCTGGTAAAAGATGGCGTGCGGCAGCAGAAGCTTGGCGGAGGAATCAATCCGCGCACCTGCATTGGCCAGCGCGCAGACGGAAGCATCCTGCTGCTGGTGGTGGAAGGACGCAAGCCGGATTCACTGGGCGCGACCTATGACGACCTGGCAGAACTGATGGAACGATACGGGGCTGTAAATGCGGCAAATCTTGACGGGGGCTCCAGCAGCCTGATGTATTATATGGGGCAGCAATTGACCAGAGGCTCCAACATTGTGGGAATGAGAATGCTTTCTACTGCAGTGATCGTACTTCCGGAAGGAGGGGACCAGAATGGCTGAGGCAAAAAAAAGCAGCACCTTTACCGCCGGTAAAATACTGCGCATCTATATTTTGCTGCTGCTGGTCGTTGTGCTGGGGATCACAGGCGTTTTATGGGCAAAGCTGAGCGCTTACCAGAAAAGCCTGACCGCTGCACCATCAAGCCAGACGGATACTCCCATATACGAGACTCTGGAAGCCTGGAGAGCCTCAGCAACAACCGGAGCGGAACTTGCTGAGAAATGGTTTGAGACTTATCCGAACACGGATGAATCGCCTGCACACGCTGCGGAATTCTTTTCCGGGCTGCTGGCTGACGGCGCAACCGGTATTTATTCCGAAGCCGGCAGCACGGAGCACGAAAAACATTTTATTCTTGCAAATAACGGGAATATGATTGCAAGAATCTGCCTTGAAATGGGAAATACCCCGCGGATCTCTGCGGTGGAATTGCTTTGGAAAGGCGAGGCAGAAGTGAAGGTCTGCGGACCTGTGGATTCTGCGCTTTGCCTGGCCGGGGAAACAATCGAAAAGGCACCGGATGGCATATCCTCCGCTGTTCCTGAGAATGCGGTGAAACCATTCTGCACAGAGGAACGAAAGGTTGCCTGTTGGAAGCTGAAGGAAATGACAACTTCCGGCGATATCCGGGCTGCTGCGCCGGCAGGGGCTGAGATCAGCACGGATGGATTTATGATTCGTGACGACCGGGTGGCTCAGATCTGCAGGCAGCGTGCGGTGGACTTCACCCGCAGCTATCTGCGGTATTATATGAGCGGCGAGGTAAACACGGAGAAAAATCTGAGCGAAGTGCTTGCTCTGGTGGGGGCTGATACCACAGCAGCACAGCTGCTGCAGGAGACCATGGACGGCGTGAGCTGGAACCACAGCTATGAGGGAATCGATGTGGCAGATGTGGCAGCCGGACCGGCTGCAGAAATAGCGGAAAACTGTTTCTTTGTTGATGCCGAGTATCAGGCCGGATATACAGAAAATGGCGAGAGAAAAGAATATGGAAGCGGAGTTTTCCGCGTATATTTTCTGAACACTCCGGGCAGAGGATATGAAATCTGTTATTTCGAGCGTCAGCAGGGATGACAGAGCGTATTCACGATTTATTTAATTGTCAAAAACGCCAGGGTATGATAAACTACTTATCAACAATATGAGGTTTGGGGGGGCGCTTTTCCAGCCGGCGAGCGGGAGCAAACCCGAATATTCAGGAAAGAGAAGGAAATTGTTATGAATACTGTTTATAAACGTGTTCTGATTAAGATCAGCGGTGAGGCACTTGCCGGCGATCATAAAACAGGTTATGATTTTGACTTTGTCAGCAAGGTGTGTGAAACCGTTAGCCAGTGCCTGAAAATGGGTGTTCAGGTTGGAATCGTGATTGGCGGCGGAAACTTCTGGCGCGGAGTAAAAGATGGCGCAGGTAAGGTAGAGCGCGTGAGTGCTGACCGTATGGGCATGCTGGCAACCGCAATGAACTGCCTTGCAGTGTGTGATGTTTTTAAGCAGATGGGCACCGAAGCAAAGGTAATGACTGCTGTAGATATTCAGGGTGTTGGTGAGCGTTACGATACCAATAAGGCAATTGAGTATCTGCAGAGCGGCAAAGCAGTTATTTTTGGCTGCGGTACCGGCCTTCCCTTCTTCTCCACCGACACGGCAGCGGTGCTGCGTGCAGCTGAGATCCATGCCGATGCCATTCTGCTTGCAAAGAATATCGACGGTGTTTACAGCGATGACCCCAGAAAGAATCCGGATGCCGTAAAGTACGACGAGATCAGCTATGCTGATGTGCTGGCACAGCGCCTTGCAGTTATGGATACAACGGCAACCAGCCTTGCAATGGATAACAATATTCCTGTTATTGTTTTTGCTCTGGCAGACCCGCAGAATATTGTTCGCGTACTTCAGGGCGAAAAAACAGGCACCACGGTCCGCTGAATAACCTGGTTCAATTTAAAATTTTAAAATAACGGAAATATAAATTATCAGGAGGAATCATTATGTCAGATTACAAAGAATTCGAAGCAAAAATGGAAAAGGTCTGCAAGGACCTGAATACAGCTCTCGCATCCATTCGCGCCGGACGCGCCAATGCATCTGTGCTTGATCAGGTTGCTGTGGACTACTATGGCTCTCCCACTCCTATCCAGCAGATCGCTTCTATCGCTTCCCCCGACCCGAGATCTCTGGTAATTCAGCCCTGGGATGCAAGCGCACTGAAGGGTATTGAAAAGGCAATCCTTGCTTCCGAGCTTGGTATCAACCCCCAGAACGATGGCCGCTCCATCCGCCTGGTATTTCCTCCGCTCACTGAGGAACGCCGTAAAGAACTGGCTAAGCAGACCAAGAAGTATGGCGAAGAGGCAAAGGTTGCAGTACGTAATGTGCGCCGCGACGCAATTGAAAAGATGAAGAAGCAGCAGAAAGCTTCTGAAATCACAGAAGACGATTACAAAAAGGCCGAAAAAGACATCCAGAAGCTTACCGATGATTACACCAAGGAAATTGATAAGATCATCGAGAAAAAAGAAAAAGAGCTTATCGCAATCTGATGGCACTTCATATGGTTAACAAGGCGGGGGAGCAGGATCATTCCAGCGTTCCCCGCCATATTGCGATTATTCTGGATGGAAACGGCCGCTGGGCCAAAAAACGCGGCCTTCCCCGCACAGCAGGGCATGCAGTGGGCAGCGAGACATTTCGCAAAATTGCAACCTACTGCCGGGATATTGGTGTGGAGTACCTGACGGTATATGCCTTTTCCACCGAAAACTGGAAACGCCCCGAGGATGAAGTGAAAGCAATTATGCAGCTGCTGAAACGCTACCTGCAGGAAGCCATAGATACGATGGAGCGGGACCATATCCGCATGAAGATTCTTGGCAACACCGAGGGACTTTCAACTGAAATCCGTGAGCTGATTCGTAAAACAGATGAAATATCTTCGCATTACCAGGGCTTTCAGGCAAATATCTGCCTGAACTACGGTGGCAGAGACGAGATCCTGCAGGCGGCAAAGAAGTATGCTGCTGCACTGCAGGCCGGGGAAGCAGATGCTGAACTGACGGAAGAGCAACTTGGAAGCTATCTGTATGCCCACGGCATTCCGGACCCTGACCTTCTGATCCGCCCGGGTGGTGAGCAGCGAATCTCCAACTTTCTTCTTTGGCAGTGCGCCTACAGTGAATTCTATTTTACTGATGTTCTTTGGCCGGATTTTGGAAAAGCAGAACTGGATAAAGCCATTGAAGAGTTTAACCGCCGCGACCGCAGGTTTGGCGGAGTGAAAAAATAACAGCAAACGAGGAACTATTATGGCAGAAGCAATTTCTATATTGGGCAGCACAGGGTCAATTGGCAGACAGACGATTGAAGTTGCAGAGAACATTGGCCTTAAAGTTGCAGCATTAACCGCCAACAGAAAGACGGACCTTTTAGAAGAGCAGGTCCGACGCCTGAGACCGGAGTTCGTAGCGGTTTATGATGAAACGGCCGCAAAGGACATTAAGATTCGCCTTGCCGATCTGAATGTTCGGGTGGCAAGCGGAATGGAAGGCCTGATTGAGGCTGCAACGCTGAACTCCGTAAAAAGCGTTGTTACTGCGGTTTCCGGTTCTGTGGGATTAAAGCCCACACTTGCGGCGATTCATGAAAAGAAAAGAATTGCACTTGCAAATAAAGAAACACTGGTCTGTGCTGGCTCAATCGTAATGAAAACAGCAGATGAGTGCGGTGCAGAAATCATTCCTGTGGATTCGGAGCATTCTGCCATTTTCCAGAGCCTTTCCGGCCGCGACCGCAGCGAGCTGAAAAAGATCCTGCTTACCGGTTCCGGCGGCCCCTTCCGCGGAAGAAAGAGAGCGGAGCTGGCGGATATTACGCCTGCTCAGGCAGTCAGCCATCCAAACTGGAGTATGGGGGCTAAAATATCGGTTGACAGTGCAACCATGATGAATAAAGGCCTGGAGTATATTGAGGCAATGCATCTGTTTGGGGTGAAGCCGGAAGATATTCAGGTCGTGGTACATCCGCAGAGCATGATCCATTCTATGGTTGAACTGATCGACGGAACGGTAATTGCTCAGTTGGCAGTTGCCGACATGGGTCTGCCCATCCAATATGCGCTCACGTATCCCAAACGTCTGCCAAGCATGTTCCAGCATCTTGACTGGACGGCGATGCGCGACTTTACTTTTGAAGCTCCAGACCTGGAAAATATGCCTTGCCTGGCATTGGCGATGCGAGCTGCAAAAGAGGGCGGTATTATGCCCTGCGTGATGAGTGCTGCAAATGAAACTGCAGTTCATATGTTCCTGGCAGGCAAGCTTGGTTATAACCAGATCTACGATGCCGTGCTTGATGCAACGGAAGCGATGGGTAATGTTGCCGAGCCGGATCTTGATACGATTATTGAGGCAGACGCATCTGCCAGAGTTTTTGTTGCGGAGCATTATTCCAAATGAGCGTGTTATACATTGTTGTTGGTATCCTTCTGTTTGGCCTGCTGATCGGCATTCACGAACTGGGGCATTTCATCACAGCAAAGCTGTGTGATGTTCGGGTGAATGAGTTTGCTATTGGCATGGGCCCCGCCATTGCAAAAAAACAGAAAGGGGATACCTTGTATTCCCTGCGTCTGGTTCCTTTTGGCGGGTTCTGCGCCATGGCGGGAGAAGATGAAGCGTCGGAGGATCCCAGAGCTTTTACAAATAAAAAGCCCCTTCAGAAACTGCTGATTCTGGCTGCGGGTTCTTTTAATAATTTTGTGCTGGGCTTTCTGATCCTTGCTTTGCTTTATGCGGACGCGGCGGCCTTTATTACGCCTTCCATCAGCTCCTTTATGGATGGCTGCCCCTACCAGGCACAGGATGGCCTTCAGGTTGGCGACCGCTTTTACCGCATTGATGGCAAGCGTGTTTATGAGTATTACAACGTTTCTGATTTTCTATCCAACGGAAAAGAAACGCACGACCTTGTACTGATTCGTGATGGCCAGAAAATTGAGCTGAAGGATTACTATTTTGTTCCTGTGGAATATGAAGGCCAGCAGAGAAAAATGTATGGCTTCACGTTTGCCCAGGAGGAAGCCACCTTTGGTACAAAGCTTGCAAACGCATGGGATACCTCCAGAGAGTTTGCCCGCACGGTATGGATGAGCCTTGGAGAACTCTTTAAAGGCCATGTATCAGTAAACGATTTTTCCGGTCCGGTTGGAATCGTTGACATGATGGCAGAAACAGCGGAGCAGGCACCATCGATTAAAGATGGCCTTTATGATATTTTTTACTTTGGCGCGTTTATTGCAATAAACCTTGCGGTAATGAACATGCTCCCAATCCCTGCAGTGGATGGCGGACGCACGTTCCTGCTGATCGTAACGGTGATTATTGAGGCAATTACAAAAAAGAAACTGAACCCCAAATACGAAGCCTATATCCACACGGCGGGTATGGTGCTGCTGTTGGGATTTATGGCGTTTATCATGTTTAATGATATTATTAAAATTGTGGTGAAATGATGAACTACAGACAGAATACAAATCAGATCAAAGTTGGCGGAATCCTTGTTGGCGGGGGTGCACCTGTAAGTGTGCAGTCCATGTGCAATACAAAAACCTGGGATGTGGAAGCATCGGTTAACCAGATCCGCCGTTTCCGTGCTGCCGGCTGCGATATTGTTCGTCTGGCGATTCCGGATATGGAATCAGCCAAAGCGATTTCTTCCATCAAGGAGCAGGTCCCGGATGTGCCCCTTGTGGCAGACATTCATTTTGATTATCGGCTGGCCCTTGAGGTTGCCCAGCGCGGAATTGACAAGATCCGCATTAATCCCGGCAACATTGGCGGAGAGGACCGCGTAAAAGCGGTTGCAGATGCCTGCAGACAGAGAAATATTCCCATACGCATTGGTGTGAATGCCGGCAGTTTGGAAAAAAGCCTGCTGGAAAAATACGGCCATCCCTGTGCCGAGGCACTGATCGAAAGCGCCGAAGGACACGCAGCACTGCTGAACAAGTTTGACTTTGATGATATCTGCATCTCTATGAAGTCTTCCTCCGTTCTGCTTACGGTGGAAGCTTACCGCCTTGCTGCGGAACGTTTCCGCTGGCCGCTGCACCTGGGCGTGACCGAAACCGGAACCAGCTGGAACGGATCCATTCAGTCGGCGGTAGGAATTGGTACCCTGCTGAACGAAGGAATTGGCGATACGATTCGGGTTTCTCTTACTGCAGATCCTGTGGAAGAGGTGAAGACCGGTATTGCAATTCTGAAGGCATGCGGGCTGAAGAAGGGCGGCGTTCGGTTCATTTCCTGCCCCACCTGTGGCCGTACGGAAATCGACCTGATCTCCCTTGCCGAAAAGGTGGAAGGCCTGGTTTCCGGAATCAATCGGGACATTACCGTGGCGGTAATGGGCTGTGTGGTAAATGGCCCCGGCGAAGCCAGGGAAGCCGACTACGGCATTGCCGGAGGCAAAGATCGCGGACTTATCTTTAAAAAGGGTGAGGTCGTTGGAACCTGGCCATATGAGTCTCTCTGCGATGTGTTGATGAAAATGATTGAGGAAGATAAATGAGCGACCATACCGCTTTTTTGAATATGTTTGCATTTTGTGAAGACCTCCGCAGTTCCTGCGGAGGCCTTGACAAATCTTATATAAAAAATGTTCAGGTAACAACTGCAGATAGCAGGCTGCGGATCGAAGCCTATTTTGCCGAGATGCCGGCGATCGCCGAGATCGATACCCTTTGTTCACGCATTGCAGAGACATATGGCCTGTCAAAAGTGGAGATCCTTCCGGAGTATCCAAAGGCGGCTCATGCAACTGCTGCTGTTTCAGCTGCAGGCGGGCGTCCTGCTGCATCGGGTGATGTGCTGTTCGGCCGTGCAATACGGCAGAAGCCGGTGCCAATGTCAACGGTAACGCTGGAGTCAGGCCGTGTTACGGTTGAGGGTGATGTTTTTGCGGTTGGCAGCAAAACCACAAAAAGCGGGGGAGCTGTTCTGAACTTTGATATGACGGATAAAACCAATTCCGTGAAGATCTCCCGTTTTATCCGCGCAGATGATGATAAATCGATTGTAGACAAGATCAATCCCGGGGATCACCTGATCGTTCAGGGAACAGTAAGCTACAGTAAATATGACGATGACATGGTCATTGATCCGCTGGGAATCGTGAAGGGGAAAAAAGTGATCCGCACGGACGATGCGGAAGAAAAGCGCGTGGAGCTGCACCTGCATACCCGCTTTTCCGCAATGGATGCCCTTACTGACCCCGATGCTGTGGTGAAACGCGCAGCATACTGGGGCATGCCGGCAATTGCGGTTACTGACCATGGCGTGGCCCAGGCATTTCCTGACCTGTGGACAGCCGGGAAAAAACACGGAGTTAAGATCATTTATGGCCTTGAGGCTTATTACCTTAACGATATGGACGGAAGCAATGCGGTAAATGGAAAATCTGACCTTCCGCTTGCTACGGAATATTGCGCATTTGATATTGAAACCACCGGGCTGAATGCAATCAATGACCGGATCACGGAAATTGGCGCAGTTATCATTGAAAACGGTGAAGTAAAAAAGAGCTTTAATACTTTTGTTAACCCGCATATGCCAATTCCGGAACGCATTGTTGAACTTACCGGAATCCGGGACAGTGACGTTGCCAACGCCCCGGAAGAGGCGGAAGCAGTTCAGGCTTTTCTTGAGTTTGCCGGCAAACGTCCTTTGATAGCCCATAATGCGCATTTCGATATTGGTTTTATCCGCTCCGCGGCATTGCGCAGCGGAATCAAGTTTGAGCCGGTGTTTATTGATACCTTGGCTTTGTCCCGGTCGCTCCTCAAGGGCCAGCTGAAAGTATTTAAACTGGATACGGTATCCAATCATCTTGGGCTTCCCAAGTTCAACCATCATAGAGCGTCGGACGATGCACTGGTATGCGGCAGGATCTTCTGCGAATTTATCCCGCTACTGAAGGAGCATGGAGCCAGAACAGTGAACGATATTGAAACCGTTCACAAGAGCCTCTACTCCAACGAAAAGGGAAAAACACATCATATGGTAATGCTGGTCCTGAATAAAAAGGGCCTTAAAAACCTGTATGAGATGATTTCGCAATCCTACCTGAAGTACTTCCACAAAAATCCTACCATTCCTAAGAGCCTGATCCTGCAGCACAGGGAAGGGCTTTTGATAGGCAATGCCTGTGAAAGCGGCGACCTGTACAGCGCAATTGTAAAAGGCAGCACAGATGCAGAGCTGGAGAAAATTGCTGAATTTTATGATTATCTGGAGATTCAGCCCCTTTGCAACAACCAGTTCCTTGTGGATAACGGAACGGTGAAAGACCGCAGCGTGCTGGAGGACTATAACCGCAAAATAATCCAGCTGGGAAAAAAGCTTGGCAAGATGGTGATCGCTGCCAGCGATGTTCATTTTCTGGATGCAGAGGATGAACAGTACCGAAAGATCCTGCTGGCAACAAAGAAATTTGCCGATGCCGATAAGGATATGCCCATTTATTTCCGCAACACAAATGAAATGCTGCAGGAATTTATGTATTTGGGCGAGGAAACGGCACGGGAAGTTGTAATTACCAACACGCGCGCAATTGCAGACATGGTGGAACCCATTGAACTGCTGCCCAAAGATCTGTTTCCGCCGAAAATCGAGAATTCTGCGCAGCAGCTGAAAGACCTTGTCTATGGCAAAATGTGCCGAATCTACGGCGAAAACCCGCCGGATATTGTAAAAAGCCGCGTTGATATTGAATTGAATACGATCCTTGACCACAGCTATGATGTGATTTATATGAGTGCACAGAAGCTGGTGCAGAATTCCCTTGAAAACGGGTACCTGGTTGGCAGCCGAGGCAGCGTAGGTTCGTCTATTGTTGCATATATGTCCGGTATTACCGAAGTGAATTCGCTTCCGCCGCATTATGTGTGCCCGAAATGCTGCCACAGTGAATTTGTTACCGATGGCAGCTTCGGCTGTGGTGCAGATATGCCGCCAAAGGATTGCCCGTCCTGCGGCACCCGAATGAGGCAGGACGGATTTGATATTCCGTTTGAGACCTTCCTGGGTTACCCCGGTAATGAAAAGACGCCGGATATCGACTTGAACTTCAGTGGTGAGTACCAGGGCAAGGCACATAAATATACCGAAGTGCTGTTTGGGTCCGACCATGTGTTCCGTGCCGGAACCATAGGCACTCTTGCAGAAAAAACAGCCTATGGCTACGTGAAAAAGTATCTGGAAGAACGTGGCCGCAGTGTTTCTAAGGCGGAAGAAAACCGGCTTTCCGCAGGGCTGGTTGGCATTAAGCGCACGACCGGCCAGCACCCTGGCGGACTGGTTGTTATTCCCCAGGACATGGATGTAACGGACTTTTGCCCGGTGCAGCATCCCGCAGATGACCCTGACAGCGATATTATTACCACACATTTTGAATATCACTGCATGGAGGCAAACCTGCTGAAGCTGGACGAACTTGGCCATGATGACCCGACCATGATTCGTATGCTGGAGGATGCAACGGGAGTAAACGCACAGGAAATACTGCTTTCTGACCCGGATACGCTTGCTATCTTTACCAGCCCTAGCGTTTTGGGGCTGCCGGTGGATGACCCGATCATTGGTCAGACCGGCACACTGGGTATTCCGGAATTCGGCACAAACTTTACCCGCCAGATGCTTGTGGAAACACAGCCAAAGCAGTTTGATACTCTCATCCGCCTTTCCGGCTTCTCCCACGGTACTGATGTATGGGCAGGCAATATTCGTGACCTGATCGTAAGCGGAACAGCCGGTGTTAATGAAACCGTTGGCTGCCGCGATGATATTATGCTGTTTTTGATTGCCAAAGGCATGGAACCTTCCCTGGCTTTTAAAACGATGGAAGCCGTACGTAAGGGAAAGGTGAAAAAGAGCGGAGAATTCCCGGGAGATGCAGAGCAGAAAATGCGAGATCTGGGAGTTCCGGACTGGTATATTGAATCCTGCCGAAAGATAGCCTATCTTTTCCCCAAAGCACATGCAGTTGCCTATGTTATGATGGCATTCCGTATTGCCTGGTTTAAAGTTCATAAGCCGATTGCGTTTTACAGCGCTTATTTTTACCGCCGCAGCCAAAAAGGCGGCTTCTCTGCCGAGCTGATGCAGGGCGGTGCCGGACAGACCCGCAGAACCATAGAGAACTGGAAACGTCGTGAATTAAGCGCGAACGAAGAGGACCTTTTGGTAACGCTGGAGGCAGTTTACGAGTTTAATATGCGCGGACTGGAATTTTTGCCCGTGGACCTGTATAAATCGGATGCAATCAAATTTAAGATCGAAGATGATACCCACATTCGCCTGCCGTTTGTGTCGATCTCCGGTCTTGGACTGAATGCTGCAATGGACCTGGAGCGAGCTGGAAGATCTGGCCAGCAGTTTATTTCGATTGAAGAGCTTGGCGCAGTTTGCCCCAAGGTAAGCCAGACGCATTTGGAGCAGCTGAAGGCGATGGGAGCGCTGGGCAAGATGCCCGACAGCAGCCAGATCAGCTTTTTTGATATGTAAGGACCTTAATTGATATTGCAAAATGCTGTATTTTTTCCTGACAGAAGGGGGAAGAAATACAGCATTTTGCAGAAAGTGAGAAAACAGAGCAAATAGTGCTTTCCAAAATATTTCTTATGCCTTATAGTATTTAAAAATCTTAAACTGGCAGGTATAGGAATGAAGATCGGCGATATTTTGGAAGGACGCGTATCCGGGATTCAAAAGTTTGGAGTGTTTGTGAGCTTTCCGGATGGAAAATCTGGTTTGGTGCACATCTCCGAGATCTCAGATGCTTTTGTTGCGGATGTGAATACCTTTGTGAAACAAGGCCAGCAGCTTAAGGTAAAAGTGATCGGCATTTCCCCGGAGGGGAAAATTGCACTTTCAATTAAACAGGTCCCTACGGAGGCAGCAGAAGAGAAGAGCTCTTTGAAAGGCAAGCCTGAGCCCGTAATCAGGCAGCCGGTACGTACAGCTCCCGTTGTGGCACCGGTTCCGGAAGTTAATCGGACATCGGACAATATGGATTTTGAAGACCGGCTGAAAAAGTTTATGAAAGAATCTGACAGCCGTATTGCGGATAACCGCCTTTATTCCGAGCGCCCCCGCAAAAGCAGAAAACGCTGAAAATATAAAAAGTGCCGCCATTGAAATAGATGGCGGCACTTTTTATAATCATGTTATTCAGCCAATGGGAAGAGTTTCCAGAACCTTAAGATTAAGAGAGGAAACAAAGTCAAACGCTTTGCGATAATTATCCAGGTTGCCAATTTCTTTGGGGCTGTGTGCATCGATTCCAAGAACAATATCATTCTGCATCTCACCGGCAATGCGGAAAAACCGATTGGAGGGATAGTGACGGCTATCAGCCAATCCGTGAAGGTTGATTTCAAGAGGGATCCGGTTTTCTTTGCAGAAGCTGCAGAGCCGCAGCATTTCCTTATTATAAACGTCCCCGTCCCCCTGAAAATTGATAATATCCGGGTGAGCAAGATAGAGGTAGCTTCCGGTACGAAGGCCCTCTATGCAGGTATCTACATAGCTTTTCAGAATCTCCGGATCGCTGCCGGGCTGGGGAGAAAGAACAAATCCTTCGTGATAAGGGACAAAATGCTGCCCAAGAAGCAGATAGTCAAAGCCAAATGACTTCAGGTAGTTCATCTGTTCGGCATAGTAATCTGCACAGTATTCGCCTTCATAGCCAACAAAGATGGCGATATCATCTGCATACTCTTTTTTTAAGGATCTCACAGTATTTACATACTCTTCGGCCATTTCATATGCCATACGGATCCACTGGAATTCAGGGATATAGGACGGAGGAACCGGGATATGGTCGGAAAAACCAAGAATTTTTATTCCGGCACGTATGGCGCTCTCAATGTACTCACGATCGGTGCCTTCTGCGTGTCCGCAGCGGGTAGTATGGGTATGATAAGCATAGAGGGGAAAATTGTTCATAGAAAACCTCCACGTAAAACAAAAAGAAAACCGGCCTGAAAAACAGACCGGTTTATGGTGACCCGTACGGGATTTGAACCCATGTTACCGCCGTGAAAGGGCGGTGTCTTAACCACTTGACCAACGGGCCATTTGGTAGCGGCACCTGGATTCGAACCGGGGACACTGCGGGTATGAACCGCATGCTCTAGCCAACTGAGCTATGCCGCCATGTGCTCCAAACAACATGGCTTATTATAGCGGGTGAGTTGGTGTTTGTCAACACTTTTTTTCAAAAGAATTCAACGAGGAGTAGAATATAACTGCGGATTAATGGTGCGAGCTGTTGACGGCTTCACATTGGAGAAATATAATAGTTATCAATATTTAGTCTGAGACGAAGTTATTATATAAAGGAGATTGTTTATGAGTAATGAAATAGAGTTAACGGTTCTTATTCCCTGCCTAAACGAAGCAGAAACTTTGGAACGGTGCATCAGAAAAGCACACAAATGCATG
>JAKSSN010000139.1 GCA_024403095.1 Oscillospiraceae bacterium | reverse complement strand
TGGCAGCTGCCTGAGCACCGCCGATTGGGGGGTTAAGTAAGGAGGATCTTTATGAAAAAAGAGCGATTTGTTGTTATTTTAAAAGAGGGCAGCTCCTTTAAGGAAGAAGGCGTCCGCCAGCTGCTGAAGGATACCGAGACCGGTGTGACCTATCTGGCCTGGAGCGCCGGTTACGGTGCCGCGATCACCCCGCTGATCGGGCCGGATGGAAAGCCCCTGATGGACAGCCTGTGCCTGAACGACGCAGAAATTGAATAAACAGAATAGAAAAACTGCAGGTGCCGCAATGAAAGCACCTGCAGTTTCTTATTATTTTGCATAGATCTTTCCAACGATCCAGTTGCTGGCGCGGCGCGGCAGAATGGTCACCAGCGCCGTGGCGGCTTTATAGGCAAGGCCCATGGCAACCACCGGGCGGCTGCGGTCCATCATGGCGTATTTGGCAATGAAGGCGCCGGCATCCTCCGGCTTCATGCCGGTCTCCTCGTCATGCTCCATCACGGCAACCGAGCGACTGATCCGGCCTTCGTAAACGTCGTCCCCCGCTGCGCTTTTTCTGCGTGCGCCGGTAAAACCGGAGGAAATATCCCCCGGCATGATCGCGCAAACACTGATGCCAAAGGGGCGTACCTCGTTCTGCAGGGCCAATACATAGCTGAGCACGGCAGATTTGCTTACGGAATACCAGGTTTGAAACGGAATGGGAATGATGCCGGCAATGGAGCTCATGCAGAGGATCCTCCCCTTTTTCTGCCGGCGCATAATGGGCAGAACGGCCCGGGTCACGTTATCCATGCCAAACAGATTCACTTCCAGCTGGGAGTGAGCCTCGCTGCTCCGGGTCATTTCCACGGCACCGGAGATGCCAAAGCCGGCGTTGTTCACCAGAATATCGATCCTTCCCTGCTGAGCCATCACTTCGTCCACGGCGGCTTTCACCTGCTGCTCGTCTGTGATATCGGCGGTGATGTGCAGGATGCCTTCTTCCTGCGACTCCCGGCGGGAAAATTCATAAACCACGCAGCCTCTGCGCTTCAGATCCTGGGCGGTGCACTTCCCTATTCCGCTGCTTCCGCCGGTCACGATCGCCACTTTCTGCATACTGGTTCCTCCTAAAGGCTGTTTTTCTTAATATATAGACACGCCCTCGCCGTAAAGTCAACCCGTGCTGCCCTTGCACCGCTGCTCCCCTTGTGCTACTATGGCACAAATAAAAACCTTGCAGGAGAAAGCTATGAAAGCAATTGTTGGAATCGGCGGCGGCGAGCTCGGCCTGGGCGAGACCCGCCCGCTGGATGAATATATCGTATCGCTGTGCAAAAAGGAACATCCCAAAGCCCTGTTCCTTCCCACGGCCACCCACGACAGCGAGAGCTATATTGCCGTGTTCAACGACATGTACCGCTCCCTTGGCTGCGACACCTCTGCCCTGCGCCTCTGGTCCTTTGCAGGCACAGCGGCCGACGTGCGCGAGCTTATCTTATACAGCGACATTGTTTATATCGGCGGCGGCTGCATGGAGGCCATGCTGCAGATCTGGGAAAAATATAAGGTGCAGGATGCTCTGGCGGAGGCCTATGAGCGCGGCATTATCTGCTGCGGCCTTTCTGCCGGCTGCATCTGCTGGACGGATCACAGCTACTGCGATTATGACGATGGCCATGGCTTTTTCAGTGCTCAGTGCATGGGGATCCTTCCCATTATCATCGGCCCGCATTACAGCCAGCAGGACTGGAAAGGTTTTGACGACTTTATGAAGGGTCAGACACTCCCCGGCCTTGCCATTGATACCAACACGGCACTTTCGGTGATTGACGGCGAATACCGCATCATTCATGGCCAGGAAGATAAAGCTGCCTGGCTGCTGGCGGACTGCGGCGGAACCGTGGTCAAGGTCCCCTACGAGGGCGGCGACCCGCAGGAGCTCATGGCACAGATGCTTGCATAAAACCTGCAATAGCTTAACATAATTCGTTATACTGGATAACAAACACGTCCGCAGTCTGTTCTGCGGACGTGTTTATTTTGCGTCTTTTAAGCTTCGTAAGCTTCGATCCCCTGGGGATTTGCTTCATACTTCTCTTTGGTTTCTTTTACCATTTTAAGCATGCTGCGGCGCAGAGGAATTACCATGCTTAAAGAAAGCAGGTCTGCAAATGCCTGTACCGAGGCAATACCATATGCCCCGAATAAATAGGCCGAGAGATGTACAAACGGAATAAAGAATGTGCCCTGGCGGGAGGTAGAGAGCAGCAATGCACCCTTGGCCTTGCCTGTGGAAATACACAGCATGTTTACGATCAGGCTGTAAACATGAAGGGGAAGCATCAGGCACTGAACACGAATGCAGTAGATGCCCACCTTCAGCATCTCAACATCTGCATCTGTAAAGAGCATCATGAGCTGTTTGGCGAACACACCGAACAACAGCGCTAAAACGCAGGCCCCGGTTACACCGATCCGGTTAGCTGTGTGGTAGGATTCCAGCACACGGTCGTACTGTTTGGCGCCCCAGTTATAGCCGGATACCGGTGTATAACCCTGGCCAAATCCCAGTGCGATGCTGAACGGGAACATCATGACTTTGTTGCATACACTGATGCTTGCCAGAACCGAATCGGAGATACGGCCGGCAACTGTGTTCATAATAACACCTGCGATAATGGTAAGCACCGTACGCAATGCTGCAGTGGAACCCATAAACATAACTTCTTTAAAGGTCTTCCATTCCATGCGAATGCGGTTCATGTGAAGGCGGAGGATACTGCGGCGGGTGATATACGGGAACAGCAGGATCGCAAAGCTGACGAACTTGGAGATTGCCGTTGCAATGGATGCGCCGGAAACACCCAGATTCAAGCCCACAATAAACAGCGGGTCAAGGAAGCAGTTCAGAACACCGCCGAAGCCCATGCCGATCATCGAGAGCGTGGCGCTTCCTTCTGCGCGCAGGCACTGGTTCATAACAAAGCTGGTGGACATGAAGGGAGCAGCCAGCAGAACATAGGTAGCGTACTGCACTGCATACTGCTCGATGGTAGGCGTGGCGCCGAGCAGCCGAACCACCGGGTGAATAAACAGGCTGCCGAATACCAGAATGAAAATGCCAAAAATGCCAACGATGTTAAAGCAGGAGGAAAGAACGGTTTCGGCGCGGTCTTTTTGTCTTGCACCCAGCAGACGGGATACTAGACTGCCGGCACCGGTAGCAAACAGGGAGCCGACCAGATTGATACACAGCTCCAGGGAGGAGTTGATTCCAACGGCGGCTGTTGCCTGGGTCCCGATGGAAGATACAAAATAGGTATCTGCAAGGCTGTAGATGGAAGAGATCAGGAACGCTACAATGCAGGGCATTGCCATTTTAATAATGCCGGGGGCAATCGGCCCGTTGCGCAGGACCTCTTCACGCTGGATCTGTTTTTCTAACTTATTGGCCATGATTCACTCACATTTCTGACGGGGTGCCGGGAAGGAAAACTCCCCTGTCCGCACTTCATTTGTTTATAAGCAATCCTATCTATCAACAATATATCACAGGGGAAACAGGTTTTCTATGCATTTTTTTAGCAGATAAAAATATTAAGTTTCCTTACAGCACCATATCCATCCATTTGCCCTGGTAAAACCGCGGGGTAAGCGTGATAAACCGGGCCAGCTGATCGGCCAGGATGCCCATCCACAGGCCGGCGATGCCAAGCCCCAGCACTTTTACGGCAACAATGGTAACTGCGGTACGCACGATGGAAACGCTGATCAGGGAGGAGAAAAGAATAAACTTGATATCCCCTGCCGCGCGCAGGCTGCCGGCAAAGATCACCTGTGCGATCTGGAACACAACGGTTGCAATCAGGTACCAGCTTACGATCATGCCCATCGCGATGGCGGATTCTTCCCGGAAGAACAGGCTGAACAGGAAACGGCCGCCAAACAGCATGATCAGCGCAATGCTCAGGCTCATCACAAGGCCAAGGCCCTGGCACACATTGCCGTAGCGGCGGGCCTTCTTTTTGTTGCCTTCGCCAAGGCTGCGGCCGATCAGGGCAACTGCGCTTGCCTGCATGCCGTCGCCAAAGGCAAAGCCCAGGGTAAGGAAGTTCATGCCCACGTTATGCACGGCAAAAGCCTCGGTTCCCAGCGAGGCACCCATAAGCGCGGTGGCCATAAAGCCAACACGCATCAGCAGGCTTTCCAGCACAAAGTTGGCGCTGAGCTTGATCACCTG
>JAKSSN010000138.1 GCA_024403095.1 Oscillospiraceae bacterium | reverse complement strand
TTCATTCAAAAGCCGTTTACGATCAGCTTCTTGCTGGTGACAACGGCAGCCAGTTTGGTTTTGGATTGAAAGCCTGTCTTGGACAGCATGCTTTTTACCTGGGTTTTCACCGTGTCGGGCGAAACACCAAGCTCAGATGCCATCTGTGCATAGGTCATGCCCTCTACCAGAAGGCGAAGGACCCGAACCTCCGCATCGGTAAAGTCGCAGCTTTTTGTTTCTCCCACAGACACCTCCGGCATCCTGTCCGGGAACACCGACTCACCGTTCACAGTGCGATCGACCACTGCCATCAGTTCCTCGCGGCTGGCATCCTTGAACCAGATGCTGTCAGCTCCAACCTTTCGCGCAGTCTTTATACAGTCATAGTCCAGTAGTGATGTAACAATGATCACCTTAATGTGAGGAAAACGGGCCTTGATTTTTTCTGTGGCGGCAAATCCGCTGGCATTGTCTTCCGTACAGATATCCATCAAAATCAGATCGATGGGTGACCCGGCGCAGCAGGCTTCTGCGTAAGAAGCGTTTGCAACAGACGCTGCGAGACAATAGTTCTCACTCTGCCGAATATAGTATTCCATAGTTTCGCGCATCATGCGCTGATCCTCTACGATCAAAACATTTACCATAGTATATCCTCCTCCGGCTGCCAAAGCCGTATGCTCAGCTCAAATTCCGGAACCCACCGGATGCTCATCTTACCGCCCGCTTTTTCTATGCGGGTTCGGAGTGAACCAAGGCCGCCTCCCTCTTTGATCTCGCCCTGCGGAATCTGACCGTTGTTGGTAACGGACAAAGTATAAAACGTTCCTTCTGTTTCCACCTTTGCGTACAGCTCGTCGGCTCCTGCATGGCGAACGGCGTTATTGGCACATTCTCTAAGGGCAATGATCATCAGCGCACCCATTTTTGTGTTTTCAGGTAACCGCCCCATAATATGGACACGGATACCGATGGCCTTTGCAGAATCCATGAACTGTTCCAGAGCAGTCTTATCCGGCGTGTTCTCAACATCGTACTTTAGGATTTGCAGGGCATCTTCCCAGACACTCATATCAAACTCCGCCATCGGTCTGCCCGAGAGCAGGTACTGCCTTGCAGCAATGATTCCGCGTCCGATATTGTCATGGACTCTCATCTTTGTGTCCAGGATCTCTTCCTCGCGGGTGGCGGCCTGAATATTGGCTGACAGCCTGCGCAGACGATATCCGTATTCTTCCAGTATCCGATTTCCTTCCTCAAGTTCAAGACGCTTAATGTAGAGTTCGGTGACATCAGCCGCAATGAACTGGATAAAGCTCTCACCGTAGCTGTCCTCAACTTTACATTCCGAAAACTGCCATGCTCTTCCATCAGAAAGAATGAACAGATTTCCGTCTCTACGTGCCGTAGAGTTCCGGGGAAGTTCCTTTAAGGTCTTACGCATTTCACTCAATGTCTGAATATCACGTCCGGCGAGCAAAAATCCCAACTGATACATAGTGTGATTGCACAGCACCATGAGTCCGGTGGAATCAAAAACGCAGATACCATTTGGTAAGTCATCAATGGCCTCTTTTATAGTTCTTCTGAGGCGACCGCCAGATCTCATGCTTCCTCACCTCCCGTTATCATGGTCAAGGTCCATTCATCATCATCGTCCTGAAGGATCGTTCGATCCGCTCCGGCAAGGAAACTTAGATCCGCATTCGAATCTGTGGTGATCGTGATGAAACGCCCCTGCTTTCCGTGGCCTATGACCACCTGCATCGCAGACATCGTATCCAGTGAGGCTTCTACGACCTCCTCAAAGAAATCGTACATATGCATGATCTCATCAGCAGGCAGACTGCCTGTCAGTACATTTGAAAATCCACACTCTACCCCGTAGAGCTGAAGATTCTTCACCGACTCGAGGAAAGAAAGTTCCAGCTCTTTTATGTTCGGATACGGCTCCTTGTCAGATATAAAAATCAGATTGTTGCGGCGCTTCAGATATGCTCCAACCACCACGATTTTCCCCAGCAGTCGGCGTTTTTCTTCCTCTGTCTTCGCCTGCTCAAAAGCTGTAGTAAGGTCGTTCATCAAAGAGATCTGCCCCTCGGTCTGACGCTGCATTTCGTCGTAGAGTCTGTTCTGCTCTTCAATGTGCGCTCTGCGAGTGCGCAGTTCGATTTCTTCTGCAAGCAGGTCATTTTCCTCGGACCGGGTCTCCTGCACTTCCTGAAGATGATCCAGAATACCGGACAATTCAGACACATCATCCTGCCACAGCACACGTCCGCCACGTATAGAAGCCAAAGAGAGGCGGACTGCTCCGTCAAGAACAACCGGATCACCCTCTGCTTTTCGCATATCGTCAACAGCAACGCCGCTGTAGGCAGCGGTAGCTACCATCTCTTTATATGCCCGATCTACGATAACGGCAGGCAGTTCCAGGCAGCGAAACAGTTCTACATAATGGGAGTTGCTTTGAATCATTCTCAGTTTCAGCAGACTTTCAAAAAATGCTGTCAGACATAAGCAGCAGACTACGTTGAAGTCGGCAAAAAATCGGCTGATAAATGGTGGATAGAGTGCATAAAAGACTAAATATATCCCCATCAGTAAAAGGCAGCCGGCCGGAATCCAGATACGCGTTTTCTTTTGCATCATGCGATTCTTGGCAAAGATGATTATAAAGGCAACCGTATAACACAGGCCCACACATGCGACGATAATAAAATATACCGCACCATAGCCATAGGTTCCCGTGGAGGGATTCATCTGCTGATCCGGTGGGAGAATAAACACCAGACCGTGCAGATCGTTTGTGAGAACCAGCAGTACCAGGATCACTGCCGGAATCATAAGGAGCTTCCATATTGTCGGCAGCCGATACTCCTCACTGCAACAGATAGAGCGGGCAACAAACAACGTAAGCAAGGGAATCAGAATAATCGCCACATAGAAAAAGTACCAGATCCAATGCAGCAGCAGTGCGTCGTTAATGAAATCGTATTTTAATGTTCGAAGCACGATCCAGAACACCATCAGTGCTCCTGTATAATACAGATATCTGCGCACCTCTTTCTGTATCACACGTCCCATCAAGGAAACCGTCCATGCGCTGAAGATAAAAATGTAGATTGCATCGCGAATATAGGCAAATAAAAGCCAGTGCGGAAGATGATAAACACCCGGTAAACGGCAACACCATGCTATGAATACCAGCAAACCTACGATTATATACTGTCTGATTTCTTTTTTTCTTTTAGCAACCGTATCACCGCACCTCCCATCGTTATAAAATCCATCTCGATTATTGCATGATCAATACAGACGAAGAACAAGCCGAATATTCTCATAGACCGCTTCCGTACACTCACAGTGTACATTTCTTACCAGAATCGGGTTGTTTCAGGTTACGGAGATCAATGGGTTTTTCTGCATTCTCGGGAATGACCCATGATCTGCCGAATCTTTCTAAACCGGGGATACGCCCCTGCTGACAGAGCTTATGTACACGACTTTCTGATACTCACCACTTGTAGGACCCTTCACGAGCTGAGATATAACCTTTCATCGACATGCCTCCAATTAATACACTTATACAAAATATATTATGTCCGAATATCAGGATAATTGCAATAGTTTTCACGAAAAAGCACAATGAAGCGGTATGGTAAAAGCCCCACTTGTAAGTCAAAATTCTTGGCTTCGAGCAGGGCTTTCTTATAACATATAAATCGACATTATGCCGACAAAAACAGCGATAAAAAATACAGAGTAACGAGGACTTTGTGGTTCACATTACTCTGTATCTCATTTGTTGGCCAATCCGATAGCAACAGTGCTCATTTTCAGTGTTACTGTTTTACGAACACTGCGCTAATGCTCCGCTTTTTTTACTTTTTTGCGGATGATTTTCAAAGCATCATGCTGTCAGCACTGTGCTACATACTAGGCAGTGTGATCCGGGTGCATGTAAGGCCTCTGCTCCTTCGGGGTATACAAGCTGTTCATCCTCCGAACTGAAATAGATATTGCCATTTTCGCCTTGCATCACCATATAAGGGCGTTTAGATTTTCATTCTAGTACCGGTACAGCCAGCTGATGAGCTGCATCTGATTTTTCATGTCTTCTTCCGAAATATCACAAAAGAGGTTTATTCTGCTTCCTCATCGCTAAAGTGTATTCCCTACACACATGGCGCATAGTTTTCATATAAAAAAGAGTGCTATGCACTTAGCACCCTTTAGCTCAGAATCAATTATTCCTCGTAAAAGCACAGCC
>JAKSSN010000137.1 GCA_024403095.1 Oscillospiraceae bacterium | reverse complement strand
TATCAGGCTTTTTCCTGTTTGGCGGTTCTGTGTCCGGTAAGGATCATGATGATTGCATACATGCTTGAGCAAACAGCAAGAATATCAAAAACAAGAGTGGTGTAGTTCATAATATTAAAGTCATATACAGCCCATGCAAGCTGGCCAAGAACGATAGCAGATTTTAGCAGCAGTTCGTTGCTGAAGCCCATGCAGAGCGTGAAAATGCATGCAGCGAAGACCGGCAGCAGCCCCAGCAGGCCAGCATTGTTAAACACCAGCGATAAAACGGACTGCAATGCGATAAAGAAAAGTTTCCATCCGAGCCCAAAGTTTATCTTAATACAAAGAATGTTGCGGAGCATAGAAACAAAATTAGCGATAGCGCCGGTAATGCCGCCCAACACAAGATTGCCCACGGTAAAAACCGCGAACTGTATGTTTTGAACAGTTAGGAGCTTCTTTTCGTCTTTGATCAGGCCAAGACTTGCCATAATGAGTGAGCCGACGAGTGCAATTATATTACCAAGGATAATATGGTTCATGAGGATTCCCCTTCAAGAAACAAAGTGAAAACATTTGTGGGTCAAATGATCGTAAAGTGTTTTTCATTATAGCACGATAAACACACTGCTATCAATTGATTGACACACATGTTATGATGATTAAAAAATTATACACAGAAGGGAGCAATAGAACAAGATGGAGCAGACAGAAAATGGAAAAGCATACTTCCACCTGCCCGGGCTGTTTGAATTTTACGAGTTCTATTGCGTTTTTCTGCCTCTTTTCCAGAAGCACAGGGATTGGTTCTATGACTGGTGTGAGATCGGTTCCATTTATGGCGCACCGGCTGATTGCCTCTGGGGCGGCGGCCGAGCGGGGTTCGGTGAGGCGGATCCTCAGGATGTGCTTGCTCTGGTAAAGGAATATGATGTTTCAGCCCGCCTGACATTCAGCAACATGCTGCTTCGGCCAGAGCACCTGACTGACAGAAAATGCAATGACCTGTGCAGGATGTTTGCAGAGCAAAGCGAAAGCAATGGGGTGATCCTGTACTCTGACCTGCTTCTGAATTATCTGCAGAAGGAGTATCCTGCTTTTTACTTTGTGTCCTCAACTACAAAGGTGATTACGGATTTTGACCTCTTCCGCAAGGAACTCCAGCGGGAAGAATTCCGGTATGTGGTTCCGGATTTTCGGCTGAACCATCAGATGCAGCAGCTGAATACACTCACGAGGGAACAAAAAGCAAAAGTTGAATTCCTGGTGAATGAATGCTGCTGGTTTGGGTGCATCGACCGGAAACAATGCTACGAAACTGTAAGCAAAAAGAATCTGGGACTGTTTTGCGAGGAACATATCTGCATGGCGCCCGGAGGAAGCAGGGGCTATCGCTTTTCGGAAGCCATGAAAAACCCGGGATTTATTGGGGCGGAGGCAATTCAGAATACCTATATTCCCATGGGGTTTTCTAATTTTAAAATTGAGGGACGGGGGCTCGGCAGTGCGCTGATCCTTGAGTTCCTGCTTTATTATATGACCCGGCCGGAATATCAGCTGAGCGTGAGAGAAGAGATTTATCTGGACAGCATGCTGGACCTGTTTTGATGACCGGGATTAAGGAGAGACTATGAAAGCAGATGAATTATGGAGCAGATTCTGCTCTGCTGCCGGACGGGAAATACAGGATACTTATGAAGCCTGGGCATTTGGGGACGCACCGAATCACTTGGCAGCTCTTGTGATGGAAGGCGTAAAAACAGGCACAGCTTCGGCTTATGACCTGTATTTGGATGACCCCGAGGAACCGCTGCCGAAAGCAGGGGACTACAGTGTTATTCTGGACGAAAATGAAGAGGCTCTCTGTATTATTCAAACGACGGAAACGGCGGTTGTGCCATTTGACGAAGTGAGCAGCGAGCATGCCAGGAGCGAAGGCGAGGGAGACCGCAGCCTTTCCTATTGGCGAAGCGTGCATGAAGCATTTTTCCGGGATGAATTACAGGGAACCGAACACCAGTTCCACAGCAAGCTTCCCGTGCTTACGGAGCGGTTTGCGCTGCTGTACAGCCTGTTTGAGGTCCGCCAAATGACGGAGAAGGAGGCACGCGAAGTGTGCACCTGGAAGTATCCGGCAGAGTTCGCAGAATATGATCTTCCTACCTGGGAGGAGTGCTGTGCAAAAGGCTGGGCATTAACCGATGCAGAAAAACGGGAAAACAGTTATTTCTCTGTTTTTTATGAGGGAAGATTATTTGGCTTTTTTCATATAATGGACCGCGAGGACCACATAGAACTTGGCGTGGGGATGCACCCGGAACAGTGCGGAAAACATTTAGGAAAGATCTTCATGGAACTGGCGCTGGCTAAAATTGAGGTTTTGCATTATGGGCTTCCGGTTCTGCTTTCCGTGCGAATCTTCAACCAGCGCGCGATCCGGTGCTACCGGAGCGTGGGGTTTGAGATCATAAAACAATATGTGGAAAACAGCCATCATGCAGCTGGAGAAATGTACCTGATGGCATTAAGACGCTAAGAACGGTTTCAGGAGCAAAATTGCTGCAGCCTGGGAGAGACAAGTACGAATCAGAAGGCATACTGCAGCTACAAACCGGCAGTGAATAACGATAAGCGATGCGGTGGTTTGGTGATTTATACTCTGTGTGGGAGATAGTTTATTCCAGTATTCGTGAGATATTACAAATTATTATTTGGGGGTCAGTTTTTAATAGATTTTTATTGACCTTTTTACTGAATTATGTTAGTTTGATTTAGCTAAATTATATAAAATAGTATTTAATTTCGACCACCCTTAAATAAGGTTAAGGCCATACGGACAGCCGGGTCAAATGCCGATTTGCAGTATGTTTCATACTGCGTTATTGATTGAGTTAAAAGCTCAAATTTTATAAGTTGGTTACTATAAACCAGTGTTAGAAGCACATAACTTGTGAAACGGTCAATAATATGAACGGTATTCAGGCTCGGTGATTTTTTTATATAATTACCAGGTTTAAAACAGGCATTGTGTGTTCTAACGCAATGCCTGTATTTTTTTATCTTTAGGAGATATTGTGATATGAAAAAAATTGAACTGATCATTCGTCCCGAAAAGCTCGAGCCCCTTAAGGTGATCCTTACTCGTTATGAATATAGTGGTATGACGGTTGTTCCGGCCATGGGCTGCGGCAACCAGAAGGGAAACAGCGAAGAATTTGAAAAGCTGGGCATTGAGATCAATCTTCTTCCCAAGCTGTATGTTATGACCGTTGTTTGGGACGAGGATCTGGATGATATTCTTGGCGAAATTGTTGCCAAGCTTTCTACCGGTACGGTTGGCGATGGTAAAATCTTTATTTCTGATGTTGCGGATGTTGTTCGTATCCGTACAGGCGAACATGGTAAAAATGTGCTCTGATCTGAGGAGTGTATGATGGAGCAGGAGAGAAATGAGAAAAAGGTGATCGTCAGGCTGGAAAATGTTTCCAAGACCTTTGACGATACCGAAGTGATCCAACCGATGAGTCTGGATATCTATGAAGGGGAGTTCCTTACACTGCTGGGGCCTTCTGGCTGCGGTAAAACCACCACATTACGTATGATCGGCGGTTTTGAGACCCCTTCGAGCGGCCGTGTTCTTTTGGGCGGAAATGATGTTACCGAGCTTCCTCCCTATAAGCGCGATGTGAATACTGTTTTTCAGAGCTATGCTCTTTTCCCTCACATGACCGTTTTCGATAATGTCGCATATGGTCTGGTTGAGAAAAAGATGAGCAAAGCCCAGATTAAGGAAAAAGTAACGGCCATGCTTGAGCTGGTGCAGATGGGCAAACTGGAAAAGCGCCGCCCCTCTCAGCTTTCCGGCGGTCAGCGCCAGCGTGTAGCCATTGCACGCGCACTTGCAAACGACCCCAAGGTGCTTCTGCTGGACGAGCCGCTTGGCGCCCTTGACCTTAAGCTGCGCAAACAGATGCAGCTGGAGCTTAAAAATCTGCAGAAGACTTTGGGTATCACCTTTGTGTATGTTACCCACGACCAGGAAGAAGCCCTTACGATGAGCGACCGTATCATTGTTATGAACAAGGGCCGCCTGGAACAGATCGGCACTTCACGAGAGATCTATGAAACACCCAAGTCTCGTTTCGTAGCCGATTTCATTGGCGAAAGCAACATTTTTGAAGCAAGTGTAACTGCTTGTGAAAACGGGGAAGTTACGCTTATGATGGAAAATGGCCATGTAAAGGCTGCAGGCGAAGGTTTCCGCCTGGAAGAAATCGTTTATGTGTGCGTACGCCCCGAAAACATTAATATTTCGCTTACGCCGCGCCCCGGATTTACGCTGAAGGGTT
>JAKSSN010000136.1 GCA_024403095.1 Oscillospiraceae bacterium | reverse complement strand
ATCCTGCCCAGCCGCTGCGACAGCACCGGCCGCCTGAGCTTTCCCCAGGTGTTCAGCGCCTTTGGCGACATTGCCAACGTGCATGCCGACCACCTGAACATCGGCATGGATGTGCTTGGCCCCAAAGACCTGTTCTGGGTTGCTGTTCGCACCACCGTGCGGGTCCGCCGCCTGCCGTCGATGGGCATGAGCTGTTCCCTTGTCACCTGGCCCGAAACACCGGAACGCGTGCGTACTTACCGCGACTACCAGCTGCTGGATCCTGCCACCGGCGAAGTACTGGCCGAGGGCCGCACCGAATGGGGGCTTTTGAACACCGCCACCGGCCGCCCGGCTCCCCTGGCCGGCGTGTTCCCGGAGGATTTTGAATTCCTGCCCCAGCAGGCAAACGTAAGCCCCTTTACCCGCATCAAGGACGATATGGGCGAACTGGAGCCCTTTGCTTCCTACACCGTGCGCAGCACCGACATCGACGTGGGCGGCCATTTCAACAATGCCCATTATCTCCGCGCCCTTGCCAGTGTGTTCTCCAACGCCGAATGGCAGGCCATGGACCTGGGCGAAATTGAAGTGAATTACAAAAACCAGAGCTACGAAGGCGAGACCCTTCAGCTGCGCCGCCGGGAAGAAAACGGCGCCACCCGCATCTGCATGAGCAATGCCGAAGGCAAAGTGGTGCTGCAGGTGATCCTGCGCAACCGCCAGAGTCTGGCCGAAGGCTGATAAGTGCTCCCGCATGCGCCAGCAGCGGGCCCGGATTGAAAAGGAAGAATTACATACTATGAAAATTACCGACATCCGCATGAAAACCGCCTCCTTCCAGCTGAAGGAGCCCCTGCACGTTGCCTTTGGCACCATCAGCAGCTACGACTCCCTGGTCCTTCGCATCCAGACCGACGAAGGCATCACCGGCTACGGCGAAGCCGGCCCCCACGAGCAGATCACCGGTGAATCCATCGGCACGTGCCTTGCCTGCGGGCAGATCCTCACGGAAGCTCTGCTGGGCAAGGATCCCCTTGCCATAGCAGATATCCACCTTGCCATGGATCGTGCCATTTCCCGCAACACCTCCATCAAGGCAGCCATTGACATTGCCTGCTACGATATTGCCGCCAAACGGGCAGGATTGCCTCTTTACCGCTATCTAGGCGGCAGCGACCCCCATGTGACCTCGGATATCACCATTGCGATGAACTCCCCCGAAAAAATGGCCGCCGACTGCGTAAAATGGGTGCAGCGCGGCTTTACCCAGCTGAAGCTGAAGCTCAGCGGCGATCCCCAGCTGGACCTTGCCCGCGTAACGGCGGTGCGCACTGCGGTAGGCGACGCCATTGAGCTGCGCGTTGACCCGAACCAGGGCTGGACGGTAAAGGAGACCCTCTGCCTGGAGGAAGCCATGCGTCCCCTGGGCGTGGCCGTGATTGAGCAGCCGGTGAAAGCCGATGACCGGGCCGGTCTTGCCCGCGTCACCCGTGCTTCGCACATCCCGGTCGTGGCCGACGAAAGCTGCCACCTACCCGCCGATGCGCTGGACCTTGCCCGGCGCGAGGCTTGCGACGGTGTGAACATCAAGCTGATGAAATGCGGCGGCATTTATAATGCACTGCGCATCAACGCCATTGCTGAGGCTGCCGGCATGTTCTGCATGATCGGCTGCATGGGCGAGAGCGTGATCGGCAACGGGGCCAGCATGCATCTGGCTGCTGCCTGCCGCAACATTCAAAAGGCCGACCTGGATATCACCTTCCTTACCGAGATCCCGGAGGATGGCTGGATCCGCGGCGGCTTTACCCACGAAGGCGGAGCCTGCACCCTCACGGAAGCGCCGGGCATCGGCATTGAAGTGCTGGACTTCTGACCAAAACAAAATTACGGCGGGCCCGAAATCGGGTCCGCCGTTTTATTATTTCTTTTGGGAAAACAGTTCCTTCAGCTTTGCTTCAAAGAAAGGTGTCCACCACTGCAGGTAGCCGGCACGGGTTGGGTGCACAGGGTCGGCCATGTAAAGCTTTCGCTGTTCGGGCGTGATGTTGTTAAAGGCTTCGTCATTCCACATATCGATCAGGAACACGTTCCATTTTTCAGCAATGGTGTACATCAGCTGCACCATGGCGGGGTACTCCGGATTCTCGTAGCGCGGGCTGATATAAAAAGCCACCGGACAGCCCCAGGTATCGCGGGCGTAGGCATTGATATACTCAATTGCCCCGGCAATGGTGGTAATATCCATTGCCTCTTTATCAAAACCCTCGCTCACAGCGCCCATGGGCAGCTTCAGTCGGGCATCGTTGGTGGAGAGCTGGCAGACCATCAGGTCCACGGGGCCGCTGACCTTATGTGCCTTCAGGCGCGGGATATAGGAGCCGGAGCCGTTATCCACCAGTGTGGTGCCGGGCACTGCCTCTATGATGCTCTTGCAGCCGTTGCGTACGGCAAGAAAATCCGCAAAGCTTTTGTCTGCTCCTCCGGATCCGATCGTAACGGAAGACCCAAGGAAGAAGATCCGCTTGCCGGTGAGCACACTGTCGGCCAGCCGAGCCTGGCGGTGGGGGGCATATTCCGGTGCATTCCCCGGATGCTTACGCACATGCACCCCGCGCACCAGATAGATGAGCTTCCAGCCTCGCTGCTTTGCCCGCACGGCGGCAAGTGCCCCTGCTGTGGCCGCGGCAGTAAACGTGGCGGTGAGAGCAAATACTTCTTTGTTTTTCATGGCAGTTCCTCCCATGTTCTTTGTTCGGTTCTTTTTGCCTATTCTTAACCCACCGCAGGAAAAAGTCAAGCGCCTGGCACCGGGACTGGCTGAAAATGTGTTTTGTTGCCGCAGCTCCCTGTGGTATAATCGTTTCATTCATTTCCGCCTGCCTTCTGCAGCGGCCAAAGATTGGAGCAGCCCCATGAAGATAAAAGTAACAGACCTGAGTTATGAGGAACTTTGTAAACTGCAGCCCTACCCGGCAAAGCAGCCGAAGAAGCAGGGCGCTTTCTGGCGCTGGCTGCTGAAAACAGTATCTGCCGGTGAACTGAAAAAGGCCGGCTTTTCCTACACCCTGCAGGATATGGACCGCATTGGCCCAAATGAGCCCTGCCTGTTTCTGATGAATCACTCCAGCTTTATTGACCTGGAGATTGCCGCCACCCTGTTGGCAGACCGGCAGTACCACATCATCTGCACCGACGATGGCCTTGTGGGCAAAGAAGGCCTGATGCGCACGATTGGCTGCATCCCCACCCGCAAGTTCATATCGGACCTGGGGCTGGTGCGCAACATGAAATATGCCGTTAGCGAGCTGCAGAGCAGCATTTTGATGTACCCCGAAGCCAGCTACAGCTTTGACGGCACTGCAACTCCCCTGCCCCAAAGCCTTGGCAAGCTGATTAAAATGCTGAAGGTCCCTGTGGTCATGATCCGTACCGAGGGCGCATTTCTTTATGACCCGCTGTACAACTGCCTGCAGAAGCGCAAGGTGCCCGTAAGCGCCCATATGAAATGCCTGCTGACAGCCCAGGAAGCCGAAGCTCTAACCGTTGCCCAGATCAATGATCTTCTGAAAACCGAATTCACCTTTGACCATTTCCGTGCCCAGGACGAGGCCGGCCTTGTGGTGAACGAGCCTTTCCGGGCAGACGGGCTGGAACGCGCCCTTTATCAGTGTCCGCGCTGCGGCAAAGAACATGTTATGGTCGGCAAAGGCACCTCCATCCGCTGCACAGAATGCGACGCAGAGTATACCCTGGGCGAGACCGGCCGCCTGCAGGCCGCCGAGGGCGAAACGGAATTTGCTTATGTAAGCGACTGGTACCGCTGGGAGCGCGACAACGTGCGTGCCGAGATTGAAGCCGGCACCTACCGGCTGGAAGCGGATGTGAGCATCCTTGCCCTGGTGGACCTGAAGAGCGTTTACCGCATCGGCACCGGGCACCTGGTGCACACGGGCGAAGGCTTTCACCTCACGGGCTGCGATGGCAAGCTGGATTTTTCCATGACTCCTGCAGAATCCTACAGCCTTTATTCCGACTATTACTGGTATGAACTGGGCGACATGATCTGCATCGGCAACAGCCGCATCCGCTATTACTGCTTCCCCACCCCGGAAAGCGGCGTGGACGTGGCTAAGGCCCGTCTGGCAGCCGAAGAACTGTTCAAAGCCCGCCGGCCATGATTCGCCAAAATGCACAACAGCGCCTATCCATTTTTAGGTATTATAACTGAAATTATAAATAAGGTGTCACAAGCGCCCATATACTGTGGTATACTATGACAGTTATTTAACACACTGCATTTTTCACACGAAAGGCGCTGATTGGCTGGACTCTGTTTTTCTGCATACGTTCCCCGGCGCTTTAGATC
>JAKSSN010000135.1 GCA_024403095.1 Oscillospiraceae bacterium | reverse complement strand
GCCAGTGTACGAATCGCATCTGATAAAGTGCTGCATGTATACGAAAACCCAAGAGATCAGGGTGAAAGAGTGCAAAAAGAGCGGGCAGAATTTGCGCAGAATTTCTATGATGCTTTTCATGTTGAAAAAGCGCAGGAAGATAGCACAGCCAATATTCTGGCAAGGCTGGACAAAATCACGGAAGAACTGGAAGCAATAAAAAAAGACATAAAAAACCGGTAAGAAAGGAAAAGAAATGAAAGAAACAATTCTGATGATCCTGGGCGCCGCGGGCGCCGCAATCGCTAGTGTGTATGGAGGGTGGACAACGGCAATGACAACGCTTTTGATCTTCATGGGAATCGATTACCTGAGCGGCATTGTTGTTGCTGCAGTGTTCAAGAACAGCCCCAAAAGCGAAAACGGCGCACTGGAAAGCCGCGCCGGCTGGAAGGGCCTGATTCGCAAGGGCATGACATTGCTGATTGTTCTGATTGCCGCGAGAATTGATGTTTTACTGAGCACCACTTATTTCCGGGATGCTACATGCATAGCTTTTATTGTTAATGAAACACTGTCAATTATTGAAAACGCAGGTTTAATGGGCGTTCCAATTCCGGAAGTTATTACTAAAGCGATTGAACTGCTGAAACGCAAGGAAGAGCAGGCGGAATAATGACGGACCGTGTGCTGCATTACTACCAGACGATTACAGATCCGGAATTCGCGCGGCACATGATCGAGGAAACCGGGCTGAACGAATTCCAGCAGGGAATTGCATGGGATTTCCGTGAGACAACGGGAGACACCCAGTTTTACGCAGACCGAGCAATGCTGCCGGTGAAGCGCTTCAATGAAACTGCGGCGGGGATCCATAAAAGACTAATGGACGAACTGCTGCGGCTGGCGCTGATCGGATGGCGGGCAGAACAAAAGAAATAAGGAAGAGAGAACCCAGGGCTACGGCTCCGGGTTCTTTTTTTTATGCCCGGATACCGGCAGAATACCGACTGCAAGCCTGAGAAGATATGTGCCAGAATAGAAGCATAGATCAGGGCCCGATCAAAAAATATATTAATGGAGGGAAAGAAAATGTCAGTTAACTTTACTACCGCGGACCGCGTCGGCGTCGTAGGCGGATACATTGGCGGCATTTCCAGCCTGCTAAATGGCGGCCTTGGCGGCATGCTTGGCACGCCACAGCAATACGTAGGCAGGGAGACCTTTGATTTGAGCCTGCAGCTGCAGAGCAGCCAGAGAGACAACGCCATTTTGACATCGGAGTTAAACACCGAAAAGAAGATGGTTGAAGTGTTTAACGCATCGGTTGAACGATCCAACAAGTACAGAGACGAGCTGCTTGCGAAGATCGGAGCGGTGGAAGCAAAAGTGGACAGCGGATTTGCTTACCAGGCAGTGATTAACTGCCAGACCGGCAGCGCTGTAGCCCTGCTGCAGAACCAGGTGGGGCAGCTTTACAGCATGACGAAGATGGTGATCCCGTCTGACAACGTGTGTCCGAAGCCCATGCCTGAGTACAACAGCTGGACAGCGCCGACAACTTAAACCATGGTAGCCACGGAGAAGATCAGAGCCGGGATCACCCGGTACCTTGACAGCGAGATCATGCCAAGGATGCCTGCATTTAAAGCCGTGGCCTTCGGCACAGCGGCGGCGTTATATCTCCGCCGCCTGCCGGAGATCTGCAGCAAAATACCGGCGAGTATGGGAATAACCAACGAGTCAGGGTATATAGACATTGAGGTGATTCGTGAGGAGCTGCACAACCGAATGACACACCCAGTTGATATTGATGTGCCGATGATTGGCAGGATCACGATTGACCGCGATGAAATTGATAAAATATACAGGTACATCATGGAGGCATAGCTGCAGATGTAAATTTAGCCCGGAGGTTAAAGCCTCCGGGCTTTTTTATATGCTTGAAATTAATGATAAAAAAGAGTAATGTAAACATGTAGTTAAATAAAAGGGCCGGCACCCTCCCGCCAAGAAGATGTGCCAGCCCAAACAAATCGCCCTTTCGGGCAGGTAGATTTTAACATCCTCCTGTCCGGAAGTCAACGTGCTTTCGAATAGGAGGATTTTTTTATGACCGAACAATTGAAGAATGACATTTTGCGCAAGCTGTATGAGAAGCTGCCAACAGAGGCACTGAGGGAAGTGAGCACAGCGATAGATCTGTCACTGGCCCGGTACGATGTCACAATGAAAGAAATGCACCTTGCTCTGCCATCGGCGGAAGGGCATGAGCTGGTGAAAACCTATGTGGCATCAAAGGCTGTGGAAGGGCTTTCCATTAATGGCCTGAACAACACACGGTACGCACTGGATGCGTTTTTCGATGCCGTTATGATGCCACCGGAGCGGGTGAAAACGAATGATATTCGTCTGTACCTGTTCACGTACAAGCAGACCAGGGGCGTTTCTGATAGGTCGATGGATAAGATCCGCCAGAGGATAAACAGCTTTTTCCAGTGGGCATTAGAAGAAGGATACATTGAAAAGAATCCATGTGGTCAGATAAAGAGAATAAAGCATGAAGAAAAACCGCGCCGGGCGCTTTCACAGATCGAGCTGGAGCGGATGCGTGCTGCGTGCAAAAATGACAGGGAACGCATGGTGCTGGAACTGCTTTACTCAACTGGTTGCCGCGCATCTGAAATTGTTGGAATTCGGGTTGCCGATATTAACCGGCAGACGAATGAAGTGCTGGTGCTGGGAAAAGGCAAGAAGTACAGAACGGTTTACCTGAACGCAAAAGCACAGATGGCGATCAGCGTTTATCTGGAAAACAGGAAACAATGCAGCGAGTATCTGATCTGCGCCACCAGAAGCCCATACGGGCCGGTGAATTACTCATCCATTGAGAAAATAATCAGAAAAATTGCAAAGCGGGCAGGGTTTGAAAACGGGGAGGTAACACCGCATATTCTGCGCCATACATTTGCAACAACAATGCTGCAGAATGGCGGAAAAGTGCAGAGCGTGCAGAAAGCACTTGGGCACAGCAATATCAGCACAACGATGATCTACGCAGAGGTGGACAACAGACAGGTAAGGGAAGAAATTCGGCGCACAGTGATTTGATTCTATGATAATCATTTCAAACAGCTAAAAAATAGAATAATTGAAAGCTATTTCAAACGCATTTCAAACAGAAATGCTGTTTTTGGCGGTATCATGCGAAATCCAGCTTGAATGGCATTCAAGAGGTCAGCGGTTCGATCCCGCTTATCTCCACCACAAAGAGAAAGCCGATTTTCCTTGAAATGACAAGGGAAACCGGCTTTTTTCTTTTTCAATTCTGTTCGCCTAAAATCTTCTGAAATCTTGGCGAATATTCCCTTGTTTCAAACTCCGTTTCAAACTCAGTTACTTACATGAAATCAGTTACCTTGCGCAGATCCTGCACGGTAACATCCTGGTAATAGTTCAGCATTTCTTCACTGGTGTGGCCGATCAGTTCCAGTTTGTCTTTCACTGGCGCTTCCACACGTTTCAGCAGGGTGCTGAAGGTATGGCGGCAGGTGTGCGGCGTGTATTTGTGACGCTCCACACCGCCGGCGATCTCCACAATGGGGTTTTCTATGCCTATGGCATCCAGAGCGGGATAAAAGGCAACACTGCAGAACCGCTTCAGGTCCCACGGGTTCCCGTCTGGACGGCAGAAGATAAATTCGGAAGGGGAGCTGCTGACAATGCCGGAAAACGTGGCCTGTATCTTTGGGGAGATGGTAACCAGGCGGTTCTTGCCTGCTTCCGTTTTGGCACCGGCCCGGATGGTTTGAGTTTCTGAATTATAGTTTGATTTTTGCAAACTGAGAAATTCAGAAGGGCGGAAGCCAAGGTAAATCATGCAGTAAATCACATCTGCATAGGGCACCGTGCCCACGGCCTTTTTGATTTTTGCAATTTCCACATCCGTGAAGCTTTCCCGGTGCGCTGCGCTTTCGGAGCTGCCGATCCGCACGAACTGGGATAGGTTCAGATTCTCCGGGATGCATCCGCGGGGGATGCCGTACTTGTAAACAAGGCCCACCAACGCTTTCATGTTCTCCTGGGTGCGCTTGCCCTTGGGGCAGTCATCAAAGCATTCCTGGATGTCATCAATATCAATGTTTTCCATTCTCGCATTCCAGAGCGGGCGGAAGTACTTCATAGCTGCCTTGTAGCAGTCCAGCGTGGATTTAGATGCTTGGTGCGTGGGCAGCCACTTGTCGTACAACTGCAGGAAGGTAGTGGTTTGCTTTGGCTTTTTGTTCACCTGCTTGGCCAGTGCCGGCAGCGCTGCAATGGCATCGCTTTTCTTATCAAATGCCTGCGTTTTTGTCAGCCGGCGCTTTTTGCCATCCTCATCCATG
>JAKSSN010000134.1 GCA_024403095.1 Oscillospiraceae bacterium | reverse complement strand
CGCTCGTCAGCCAGCAGTTCCATACCGGGGCCGGACATGGTGATGGTTCCGGTCTCCAGCACATAGGCATAGTCTGCAATTTTCAGGGCCATGTTTGCATTCTGCTCGATCAGCAGAACGGTAACACCCTGCTCATTGATCTGGCGGATGATCTTAAAGATATCCTGCACGACCAGCGGGGCAAGACCAAGCGAAGGCTCGTCCAGCAAAAGCAGTTTGGGGCGGGACATCAGCGCACGGCCAACCGCCAGCATCTGCTGCTCGCCGCCGGAAAGGGTGCCGGCCAGCTGCCAGCTGCGTTCCTTCAGCCGGGGGAACAAAGAGTACACCCATTCCAGGTCCTTCTGAATCTCAGATTTATCCTTGCGCAGGTAGGCACCGATCTTCAGGTTTTCCAGAACCGTCATATCGGGGAAGACGCGGCGGCCTTCCGGGCTCATGGCGATGCCGGCAGTAACGATCTTGTCAATGGGCTTGCCCAAAAGCTCCTGCCCATCCATGGTGATGGAACCGGAGACGGCTTTCACAAGGCCGGTAATGGTACGAAGGGTAGTGGATTTGCCTGCGCCGTTGGCGCCGATCAGAGTAACGATCTTGCCGTCGGGTACTTCCAGGGAAATACCGCGCAAGGCCTGAATTCCACCGTAGGCAACCTGCAGATTTTCAATTTTAAGCATCTTCGGCCACCCCCAGGTAAGCGTCGATCACGCGCTGATTTTTCTGAATTTCTTCCGGTGTACCCTGGGCTATCAGTTTGCCGAAGTCCAGAACGTAAATACGGTCAGAAATATCCATAACAAGGTTCATGTGGTGCTCAATGAGGAAAATAGTCAGGTCAAACTGTTTGCGGATCTCGCCGATAAAGGCGGTGAGTTCTTCTGTCTCCTGCGGGTTCATACCGGCAGCCGGTTCGTCCAGCAGCAGCAGAGAAGGCTCGGCGGCCAGTGCTCGTGCAATTTCAAGCCGGCGCTGTTTACCATAGGGCAGGGAAGTGGCCAACTCGTTCTTTACATCGTCAAGGCCTACGATCTTCAGCAGCTCGTCAACTTCCTGGCGCTGCTTTGCTTCTTCCTTGCGATTCAGGCGGAAGGTGGCAGAAAATACGTTGCTGGTGGTGCGGCAATGTTTGGCGATCAGCACGTTATCAAACACCGTCTGGCTCTTCCACAGGCGAATATTTTGGAAGGTACGGGCCATGCCAAGCTTGGTAATGTGATCCGGGGTGGGGTCGATGCATTCTTTGAACATTTCGCCGTTGCTTCCCAGATACTCTTTTTTCATTTTGCCCTTGGGGGAGTTTTCAATGATCTTTTTGCCGTTGAACCATACAGCACCGTTGGTGGGCTGATACACACCTGTAATTACATTAAAGGCGGTGGTCTTACCGGCACCATTCGGACCAATCAAAGCTACGATCTCGCCCTTGTTGATCTCAAGGCTCAGGTCGTCTACTGCAACCACGCCGCCAAACTGCATGGTGGCATGATCTACTTTTAATACGTTGTCACTCATTTGGCAGCCCCTTTCTTCTTTTTGCTGCGTTTCTGCAGCAGGTCAGGCAATTCTCGCTCGCCCATAATGCCCTTACGGAAGAACAGCACGATCACCATGATGATCACGGAGAACACGGCCATACGGAAACCGTTTTTAAACACGCCGGGAGCACTGATGCCAAGGAAAGTACCGGAGTCAAGACCGCGCAGCAGCCACTCGGAGCTGATGATATAAAGGAAGCTGGCGATAACGCTGCCGGTGATAGAGCCGATACCGCCGATTACAACGATCAGCAGGATCTCATAGGTCATGGCGCTCTTGAAGGGGGCAGCAGCAATAGTGCCGCTGTACATGGCCATCATTCCGCCGCCGATACCGGCAAAGAAGGAGCTGATAATAAATGCCATGCGCTTGTGCTTGGCCAGGTTAATACCCATGGCTTCTGCGGCAACCTCGTCATCGCGGATGGCCTTGAAGGCACGACCGTAGGTGGAGTTGATCAGCAGCAGAATCACGGCAATCATCAGGCCGGCAAGGATCACATAGGGGGTAGCATGGTCAAAAACAGGATAGCTCTTGAGCAGGTTGGACCCGTTTGTTACAGGGCCAAGCTTGTTCCACTGGAAGAAAGCCTTGAGGATCTCGGCAAAGCCAAGAGTTGCAATGGCAAGGTAGTCGCTTTTCAGGCGCAGCACGGGCAGACCGATCAGATAGGCCATCAGGGCTGCCAGAATACCACCAATCAGCAGGGCAATCAGCATGCCGATTACCGAGCCAACGGCTGTTCCAAAGATGCTGCCAAATACTTCGGGCAGGGAGAAGTGGATCACACCGCCATCAAAGTACTGGTATACGATCGCACGCTTGGCTACAGGGATGGTCAGCACGCCGTAGGCATAAGCGCCCAGCAGCATAAAGCCTGCCTGACCAAGGGAGAACAGACCGGTAAAACCATTCAGAAGGTTCATGGAAACAGCAACCAGGGCATACACGGTAGCTTTTTTAATAACAGTGATCGCAATGTGGTAGCTGGGCAGAACAACGTCCAGCACAATGCAGCCTGCCAGCACAACAAAAAGTACCAGGGCAGTAAAGATCTTTTTCTTACGACTTAAATCCATGGCTGCCTCCTTAAACTTTGTCGGTGACTTTTTCACCGAACAGACCGGTAGGACGTACGCAAAGCACAACGATCAGCAGCGCAAAGGTGAATGCATCCGAGAAGGTGGTGTAACCCAGACCCTTGATGAGCTCTTCGCACAGGCCAATGATAAATGCGCCAACCACAGCACCGGGAATGGAACCGATACCGCCAAATACAGCGGCAACGAAGGCCTTCAGGCCAGGCATACCGCCGGAGGTTATGGCAACAGAGGGATAGTTGGTGAAGTACAGCATAGAGCCAACTGCGGCAAGGAAAGAACCGATCACAAAGGTCATGGAAATGACGGAGTTGATCTTGATGCCCATCAGCTGAGCGGTTTCAAAGTCCTTGGCAGCTGCACGCATTGCCATACCGATCTTGGTGTGATTGATGAGATACACCAGCAGCAGAACCAGCAGGATGGTAAGCACCGGAGTGATCAGGGTGACTCGCTTGGTGGAAACACCAAGAAGCATCACCTGGTCGCTGATCCAGGGGATGGGGTGGGTAACAGGCTGGGGCACACCACCGGTGATATAGAATGCCAGGTTCTGAATCAGGTAGCTGACACCAATGGCGGAGATCATCAGTGACATACGAGGTGCAGAACGCAGGGGCTTGTAAGCAACGCGCTCAATCGTAAAACCAAGTATAACTGTAACAAGAATAGCCAGCGGCAAAGCAAGGTAGAACGGCATGGAAGCGGTGGCATACACCATGACCAGGCCGGCAACCATAAAAACATCGCCGTGAGCGAAGTTGATCAGACGCAGGATACCATAGACCAGCGTGTAACCAATGGCAATCAGTGCGTACTGACCGCCAACGGAAATTCCGTTGATAATGTAGGGTAAAAGTTTCAAGGAATACCCTCCTTCTTTTGCGAAAATAGTAAGCCCGAGCGGACTCGGTCTCGAAAAAGCAGAACCAAAGTTCTGCCCTTTCGACACAGGGCAGCGCGGAAACAGGGGATAAATAAACCGCCGAACTCCGACGGGACAGAAGTCCCGCCGGAGCTTTTGGTTTGAGTTATAAATGATGCCTTTAAATAAGGATCAGTCGATACCCTGCATTGCAACGAAGACCCACTCACCGGTAGCGGTGTCAGCAGTCTTGATGAATGCGGAGTCACGCTCTGCATCACCGATGGTGTCGAACTTGATCATGCCGGAAACGCCTTCGTAGGAAACGCCGGGCAGAGCTTCAAGAACAGCCTTAGGATCGGTGCTGCCAGCAGCCTTCAGAGCTTCAAGAGCGGTGAAGTATGCATCGTAACCCATTGCAGTAACAGCGGAGACCATGTCGTTGCCGCCGTTGTTGGTCTTGGCATCAGCATTGGCATTGATCCATTCCTTGATGCCTGCGTCGAACTCAGGTGCGCCGCCTTCCTGGTAGAAGGTGGTAACGAACACGCTGACGTCCTTGCCAGTGGTGGACTCAACAACCTTGTTGTTGTCCCAGGTGTCGGAGCCAAGCAGAGCGCCGTCAAAGCCCTGAGCTGCAGCGGCTTCGATGATCAGCTGTGCATAGTTGGTGGAAACAGGAGCCATGATAACGCCTGCGCCAGCTGCCTTAGCATTGGTGATGTAGGAAACAAAGTTTGCGCTGCCTTCGGGGAAGTCTTCGGATACGACGGTGCCGCCGAGAGCTTCGAATGCTTCCTTGAAGTAGTGAACAACGCCCTGGTCATAGTCGCTGCCCAGCATTGCCAGAGTGTAAGCGGTGGTTACGCCCAGCTCTTTGTATGCGTAGTTAGCAAGAACGGTGCCCTGGAAAGGATCCAGGAAGCAGATGCGGAAGTAAACATCGCAGTCTGCAG
>JAKSSN010000133.1 GCA_024403095.1 Oscillospiraceae bacterium | reverse complement strand
CTGGGTATTTTCAAGCAGCAGTTCCGCAACGGCCAGCAGACCGAGACCGCTGACGACTGGCGTATCGCTGCCGACAGCTGGCTGATCCCCCGTTACGAAGACGCTGTTGAAGTTCGCTTCGGCGGTCACATCACCCCCAAATGGGACAATATGGGCCACTACAGTGCCGAGTACACCGGCTACGATGCCGTTACCGCAGTTCCCCGCGACATGCTGGTTGCCGGCTATGGCTGCAACAACATCAACACCCTGCGCCTGTGGGAAGCACATTCCGCCAACAGCCTGGACATGTTCCTGTTCAGCGAAGGCAAGTATGTGCAGAGCCTTGAGCAGCGCACCCTTTCCGAGGTTATTACCAAGGTCCTTTACCCCGCTGACGACCATATCGAAGGCAAGACTCTGCGCCTGAAGCAGCAGTACTTCTTCGTTTCCGCCACCGCTCAGTACATTGTGCGCAAGCACATTGAAAAGTGGGGCGATATCCGCAGCTTTGCACAGCACCACACCATTCAGATCAACGATACTCACCCCACTGTGATCATCCCCGAACTGATGCGTATCTTTATGGACGAATACATGCTCGGCTGGGATGAGGCATGGGAGATCGTTAAGGGAACTGTGGCCTACACCAACCACACCGTTATGAGCGAAGCTCTGGAAAAGTGGCCCCAGGATCTGGTACAGCGCCTGCTGCCCCGCGTGTGGGAGATCATCTGCGAGATCAACAAGCGCTGGTGCGACTACCTGATCGGTCAGTTTGGCCAGGACGGACGCGTTGGCAAGAACCTGATCATCTCCAACGGCCAGGTACACATGGCCAACATGTGCCTTGCTGCCTGCTACAAGGTGAACGGCGTTTCCCGCCTGCACGGCGACATTCTGAAGAACGAGCTGTTCAACGACACCTTCAAGCTCAGCCCCGACAAGTACACCTATGTTACCAACGGCATTGACCACCGCCGCTGGCTGGCACAGATCAACCCCGAGTACCACTCCATCATCTGCGACCTGCTTGGCTCCGACAACTACCTGGTGAAGCCCGAAGAGCTGGCCGGCCTTGAAAAGTATGTTTCCGACGCCGAGGTTCGCCGCCGCGTGCTGGAAGCAAAGGCTGCCAACAAGCGCCGCTTTGCCGAGTTTGCCAAGCGCAACGATAACTTCATTCTGAACACCGACAGCATCTTCGACGTTCAGATCAAGCGTCTGCACGAGTACAAGCGCCAGCTGCTGTGCGCTATGCACATCGCTTCCCTGCAGCTGAAGCTGCACGAGAACCCCAACATGGAAATGACCCCGACCACCTTTGTGTTCGCCGCCAAGTCCGCTGCCGGCTACCGCGTGGCAAAGCGCATCATCGAGCTGCTGCTCAGCATGGCTGACGACATTAACAACGATCCGCTGTGCAAGGGCAAGCTGCAGGTCTACTTTGTTGAGAACTACCGTGTATCCGCTGCCGAAGCAATCATTCCTGCCGCACAGATCAGCGAGCAGATCTCTACCGCCGGTAAGGAAGCCAGCGGCACCGGCTGCATGAAGCTGATGATGAACGGCGCAGTTACCATTGGTACTCTGGACGGCGCAAACGTTGAGATGTACGATGCACTGGGCGAAGAGAACATGTTCCTGTTCGGCCTGACCAACGACGGTATTGCCAGCCTGAAGGCTCGCGGCTACAACCCCGATGCTATGGTGCAGGCAGATCCCGAGCTGACCGCTATTATGAACCGCTTCAGCCGCGGCTTCCGCGATGGCAAGACCTACGGCGACCTGGTTGACCTGCTCCGTTACCGCGGCGATACCTACATGCTGATCGCTGACTACCGCAGCTATGCCGATACCCGCGCCAAGATGATGCAGCACCTGGGCAACAACGACGAGCTGGCTCGCCTTGCCATGGTGAACACCGCACGCAGCGGCATCTTTGCTGCCGACCGCGCAATTGCCGAGTACGCCGACAACATCTGGAAAGCACGCTGATTCAACTACCTGAACATAATCAAAAACCGCAGGAGAATCTCCTGCGGTTTTTCTTTTATCCTGCTTTGCAGCAAAAAAAGCAAACGCTCCCCGATCCGGTCGGGAAGCGTTTGCTTTTCTTTATCCAATTATGCCAAGGGCCATTGCCGCGCAGAGCGCGCACTGCAGCACCGCAAGCAGCGGGAACAGCAGGGCAAAATACCAGTGCTTTGTTTTGTGGCGGAAGAAATGCATTCCCAGGGTTCCTCCAAGAGCTCCGCCCAGCACCGCGTGCAAAAACAGAATGCGTTCCGGCGTGCGGAAGCTGCCCCGTATTGCCTTGCGTTTATCTGCCCCCATCATGCAAAACAGCGTAAAGCTCATGAGTGTAAGCCATGCTACCAAGGCCAGCCAGGGCGTTTGCGAAAGGCGATCCAGCATCAGTCATCAGCCTTTCTTCTTCCCGTTGGGGCGGGCGTTTTTCTTGGGCTTTGCCTTTGCCCAACCAGTCTTGTCCACCTTCTTCTGCGGGGCAGGTGCAGCCTTCTTTTCCGGCTCGGCTTTTTTCTTCTCGTCGTTCTTTCTGGGGCGATACTCCGGGCGGATCAGGCATTCGGGCCGTGAACCGATCAGGTCCTCGCGGCCGGCCGACTTCAGGGCCTCGATCACCAGCTTGCGCTTATCCGGGCGCTTCCACTGCAGCAGAGCGCGCTGCATATCTTTTTCACGCTGCGTTTTGGCCACGTACACGTGCTTCATGGTAAGTGGGTCGATCTCGGTGTAGTACATGCAGGTGGAAATGGTGCCGGGGGTGGGATAGAAATCCTGCACCTGCTCGGGCTGGCGGCCCAGCTTGTTCAGGTACTGTGCCAGAGCGATGGCATCGTCCATGGTGCTGCCGGGATGGCTGCTCATGAGGTAAGGCACAATAAACTGCTGCTTGGCGTAGCGCTCGTTCAGGCGGCGGTAACGGTCCATAAAGTGCTCGTACACTTCGATATGCGGCTTTCCCATGTAGTCCAGCACACTATCGATGCAGTGCTCGGGGGCCACCTTCAGCTGGCCGGAGATGTGGTACTTCACCAGTTCCTCAAAGAACTTGCTGTCTTTATCCTCCAGCAGGTAGTCGTAGCGGATGCCGCTGCGCACAAACACCTTTTTCACGCCGGGCAGCTCGCGCAGCTTGCGCAGCAGGGCAAGATAATCGGAATGGTCGGGGTCAAGATTGGGGCAGGGTGTGGGAGCCAGGCAGAGGCGTTTGGCACACATGCCGTTTTTCAGCTGCTGCTTGCAGCTAGTGTGGCGGAAGTTTGCGCTCGGGCCGCCCACATCGTTGATGTAGCCCTTAAAATCCGGCATCTGCGTAAGGATCTTTGCCTCGCGGATCACACTTTCGTGGCTGCGGGACGTGATCATGCGGCCCTGATGGAAGGCCAGAGCGCAGAAGCTGCAGCCGCCAAAGCAGCCGCGGTTATGAATGATGGAAAAACGGACCTCTTCAATGGCCGGCACACCGCCCATGGGCTCGTACATGGGGTGGTAGGTGCGGGTATAGGGCAGCTCCGCCACGCGGTCCAGCTCTTTGGTGGAAAGAGGCATGGCCGGCGGGTTCACGATCAGGTAGCGGTTGCCGTGCTGCTGGATGAGCGCCTTGCCGCGGATGGGATCGTGCTCTTCATATTCAATGCGGGTAGCATCGGCATAGAAGCGCTTGGAATCCACCACATCCTCGTAGCTGGGAAGGGTCACGCTGGGGTATTTGCACACGGAGGGATCCGCCACGGCCACGGCAGTGCCCCGGATGTCCGTCAGGCTTTCCACCGGTTCCTTGGCCTTGAGGCGGCGGGCAATCTCGCGGGAAGCTGTTTCGCCCATGCCATAGGTGAGGATATCTGCGCCGGCATCAAACAGCACGCTGCGGCGCACTTTATCTTCCCAGTAATCATAGTGGGCAAAGCGGCGCAGGGATGCCTCCAGGCCGCCGATGATCACCGGCAGGCCGGGGAATGCCTCGCGGGCACGGTTTGCATACACAATGGTGGCGCGGTCAGGGCGCAGGCCGGCCTTTTTGCCCGGCGAGTAAAAGTCCTCGCTGCGGTGCTTTTTGGATGCCGTGTAGTGAGCAACCATGGAGTCCAGGTTGCCGGCGCAAAGCATTACCCCCAGTTTGGGGCGGCCCATGGCCAGGAATGCATCTGCCGAATGCCAGTCCGGCTGCGCAAGAATTGCCACCCGGTAACCATCCGCCTCCAGAACACGGGCGATCACCGTGGGGCCAAAGCTCGGGTGATCCACATAGGCATCGCCCGTTACGATCAGAAAATCGTACCACCACCAGCCGCGTTCTTCCATATCTTCTTTGGACACGGGCAAAAATTCAAATAGTTCAGGCATAGCGTGTGTTCCTTTCTTCATTTGCTGCCCAGGACAACGCCCCGGATCTGGCTGCGACTGAGTGTGCCAAAAGTTCGGCTGTCAACGGAAGCCTCGCGAGTATCTCCCAGCACAAAAAAGCGGCCAGGTTCCACTGTGCAGGGAAAG
>JAKSSN010000132.1 GCA_024403095.1 Oscillospiraceae bacterium | reverse complement strand
GTGCACAGCTGAAAATCCAGGGCATTGGCACCTTCACAGCACTCAATAAAGCAGACCTCACGAGGGGACTGCTTTAGCAGGATCAGATTCTTGTAGCTCATATGAGGACTTTTGAGCGTATAAAAAACAAGAATTTCATCTTCGGGTGCGGCGGAGAGCAAAAGAGAGATCCAGCTGTCGCCAACATTTTCACTGTCGATCAGGTAATATTTTTTCAATTTATAACCGTCAGCCGATAGGATCAGCTTATCATACCTGTCAAGCGGGCAGAAGAGCAGGGTTTTCAAGATTCCTCCTCTGTGATATAATCCAAAATAAGAAAAACACATCATATTCAAGGAGGATCATTGTTATGCCTACCCCTCATAATACTGCCGTACCGGAAGATTTTGGAAAAACTGTGCTGATGCCCGGCGATCCGCTTCGTTCCAAATATATTGCCGAAACGTTTCTTCAGGATGCCAAGCTGGTGAATAATGTGCGAGGCGTAAACGGATATACCGGCCTGTGGAAAGGTGTTCCTGTTACTGTAATGGCCTCCGGCATGGGTATGCCGGCAATTGGTATTTACAGCTGGGAGCTGTTCAATTTTTATAATGTCGAGAATATTATCCGCATCGGTTCTGCAGGCGGCATTCGCGACGATCTGCAGCTGATGGACATCGTTGCCGCACAGGCAGCCTGCACCGATTCCAATTATCTGGCCAATTTTGGCCTCAAAGGCACTTTTGCTCCCATTGCTGATTTTACGCTGCTGTCTGCCGCAATTGAGGCGGCAAAAGAGCGGGGGACCGAGCTGAAGGTTGGCAATATTCTTTCTTCCGACCATTTCTATTACCCTGAGGGCGGCGACTGCACCGACCAGTGGAAGCGTATGGGCGTTCTTGCTACCGAGATGGAAAGCGCGGCCCTTTATGCCAATGCAGCCTATGCCGGCAAGCGCGCGCTGTGCCTGTGCACGATCTCCGATCACCTTTACCGCGAGGAGGCTCTGAGCCCTGAAGAGCGGCAGACGTCCTTCCACCGCATGATGGAAATTGCACTGGATACGGCGGTACGCATGGAGAATCTGGGAAAATAAAGAGCATTTTCAATTAAATAGCAAAGTGCCGGGCAAATATTTGCCCGGCACTATATTTTGTGCTAAAAATGTAACTTCTGTGTCATTCTTTCTATATATTGTGCTTTTCCCTTGACAAAGAGAAAAAGATGCTTCTATTATAAGGCTGTAAAAGAAACAGCAGGAGGGACAACAGGTGGAGCTCGCGGGACTGACAAAGCTGACATTGCTGGATTTCCCGGGCAAAGTGGCGTGCACGGCGTTTACAGCAGGGTGCAATTTCCGCTGCCCTTTCTGCCACAACTCTTCCCTGGTGCTGCCAGACCGCTGGCCAAATTTTCCGGAAGAAGAAGTGCTGCAGTTCCTGAAAAAACGCGCAGGTATCCTGGACGGGGTTGCTGTAAGCGGAGGAGAACCCCTGCTGCACCCGGACCTGGGCGAGTTCCTGAAAAAGGTTCGTGACCTGGGGTATCTGGTGAAACTGGACACCAACGGCAGTTTTCCTGAACGGCTGCAGACGCTTGTGGAAGCCGGAGTGGTCAGCAAAGTTGCTATGGACATTAAGCACCGGCCCGAAAAGTATGCCTCCGCGGTGGGAATCCCGGGCTTTGACCTTGGCCCGGTGCGGGAAAGCGTTGCCTGGCTGCTGGAAGAACCGGTGGATTATGAATTTCGCACAACAGTGGTGAAAGGGCTGCACGAACCGGGGGACCTTGCTGCAGCAGCCCAGTGGATCGGCGGCGCAAAAGCATACTTCCTGCAGCAATATAAAAACAGCGGAGAGATCCTTCGGGAAGAGGGCCTTTCGGCATATGACGAAATAGAAATGCACGCGTTTGCGGCCGAAGCTGCCCCCTGGGTGCGGCATGTGGAGCTGCGCGGAGTGGAATAATAGAAGTATTGAATCGGGAGAATGATATATGTACCAGGTAATTAAACGCGATGGAGAAAAAGTTGAATTTCAGATCAATAAGATCGCGGATGCAATTCGCAAGGCCTTTGATGCTACCAAAACGGAATATAATGAAAGCATCATTGATTTTCTTGCGTTAAAAGTTACAGCGGAATTTCTGCCAAAAATTAAAAACGGATACATCGCGGTGGAGGATATTCAGGACAGTGCAGAGGCGGTGCTCTCAAAAGGCGGCTATGAAGGTGTGGCGAAAGCATACATCCTTTACCGGAAGCAGAGAGAAAAAATACGCAACACCAAAAATACGTTCCTGGACTATAAGGAAACGGTGGATAAATACCTGAATATCAGTGATTGGCGCGTAAAGGAAAATTCCACTGTGACCTATTCGGTAGGCGGACTGATCCTTTCCAATTCCGGCGCCATCACTGCAAACTACTGGCTCAGTGAAGTATATGATGAGGAAATTGCAAATGCACACCGCAACTGCGATCTTCATCTGCATGACCTGAGCATGCTTACCGGCTATTGCGCCGGCTGGAGCCTGAAGCAGCTGATTCAGGAAGGCTTGGGCGGCATTCCCGGAAAAATCACCTCTGCTCCGGCAAGCCACCTTTCCACGCTCTGCAACCAGATGGTAAATTTCCTTGGAATCATGCAGAATGAGTGGGCAGGTGCGCAGGCATTCAGCTCCTTCGACACCTATCTGGCCCCCTTTGTAAAGGCAGACGGGCTGACACAGAAGGAAGTAAAGCAGTGCATCCAGTCGTTTATTTTTGGTGTGAACACCCCTTCACGCTGGGGTACCCAGGCGCCGTTTTCCAACATCACCCTTGACTGGACGGTCCCGGCCGATCTGAAAGATCTGCCGGCAATCGTAGGCGGAAAAGAAATGGACTTTACCTACGGCGACTGCAAGAAGGAAATGGACATGGTAAACAAAGCCTTCATTGAAATTATGATCGAAGGCGACGCCAATGGAAGAGGCTTCCAGTATCCCATTCCAACTTACTCCATTACCCGTGATTTCGACTGGTCTCCCACCGAAAACAACCGCCTGCTCTTTGAGATGACAGCAAAGTACGGAACCCCGTATTTTTCCAACTATATCAACAGTGATATGGAGCCCTCCGACGTGCGCAGTATGTGCTGCCGCCTGCGCCTGGATCTGCGGGAACTGCGCAAGAAATCCGGCGGTTTCTTTGGAAGCGGCGAGAGCACCGGCTCTGTGGGTGTTGTTACCATCAACATGCCGCGCATTGCTTACCTGGCAAAGTCCGAGCAGGAATTCTATGAACGCCTGGACCATGTGATGGATCTGGCTGCCCGTTCGCTGAAGATCAAGCGCACGGTCATTACAAAGCTTCTGGATGCAGGGCTTTATCCCTATACCAAGCGCTACCTGGGCGGATTTGATAATCACTTTTCCACCATTGGCCTTGTGGGCATGAACGAGGCCGGGCTGAACGCCTGCTGGGTGAGAAAAGACATGACCGATCCGGCGTGCCAGGAATTTACCAAACAGGTGCTGGATCATATGCGTGAGCGCCTGAGCGATTATCAGGAACAGTACGGGGATCTGTATAACCTGGAAGCAACCCCGGCGGAATCCACTTCTTACCGCCTGGCCAAACACGATGTGGAGGCGTTTCCTGGCATTATCACCGCAGCGCAGCCGGGAGGAGACCCGTACTACACCAACAGCTCGCACCTGCCGGTGGGCTACACAGAGGATATTTTTGCTGCGCTGGATATTCAGGATGATCTGCAGACCCGCTACACTTCCGGCACTGTGTTCCACGCTTTCCTGGGCGAAAAACTGCCCAGCTGGGAAGCAGCGGCCAATCTGGTACGCAAGATTGCAGAAAACTACCGCCTGCCCTATTACACCATGTCGCCCACCTATTCGGTGTGTGCTGACCACGGCTACTTGAGCGGGGAACAGTTCACCTGCCCGCATTGCGGCAAACCGGCAGAGGTATACAGCCGAATCACTGGCTACTACCGCCCGGTGCAGAACTGGAATGTGGGAAAGACCCAGGAATATAAAGAGCGAAAAGAGTATAATCTGGCAAATTCGGTGCTTACTCATATTGGCCCGGCGGATCTTGCGGCAACAGAAAAAGAAGCAGCCCCCGTGGCTCCTGAAGTACCCGCGGCACGCACCATTCTGTTTGCAACGCCTACCTGCCCCAACTGCCGCATTGCCTGCAGTTATCTGGACAAGGCGGGAATCCATTATGAAAAACTGATGGCGGATGAAAATGCCGAGCTGGCAAAGAGTTTTGGCGTGCGTCAGGCGCCTACCCTTGTAATAACCGGTGCGTCCGGAGTGCAGAAGTTTGCCGGTGCAGCAGCGATCAAACAATATATCAGCGGCTGAAATCAGATAAAACGAAATACAGCAGGACGAGACCGGCTTTTGCCGGTCTCGTCTTGGGTTGCAAAGAGGAATGAAATATGATAGATATAATTGTTATTGGCGGCGGACCTGCAGGACTTACAGCGGCAATTTATGCCTGCCGGGCAGGGAAAAGCGTGCTTATTA